>CAXBPN010000004.1:0-31906 GCA_963977515.1 uncultured Flavobacteriales bacterium | reverse complement strand
GGATTAGCTGCCCGAAAGGATTGGCCTGAATTAATAAGTATTTGTCAAAAAGTTTTTGATAATATTTCTATCCAAGAAAAAAATGAAATTATTGAAAAGTGGATATCAGTTCGTTATGAATATGGAATGGATCCCAACAAGATTAAATCTTATGTTATTTACGCTTTAACGTTTATTTCTCTTTTATTTATTTTAATTCTACTTTGGACTAAATCATTAAAAAAGGAAATTGAAAAACGAAAAGAAATTGAAAAACAACTAGAAATAACATTGGCGGATGCTAATAAAAAAAGTGAAGAACGTAAAATACTTTTACAAGAGATTCACCATCGTGTTAAAAACAACCTTCAAGTAATTATTAGCTTATTACGATTACAAAAAAGTGAAGCAGATGAAATTCTTTCTGAAAAATTAAATGAGACCATTGCTAGGATAAGTTCAATTGCATTAGTCCACGAAAAGACTTACAATACTGAAAACTTGGCAAACATTAAATTGAAAGAATACATAGAAAGTTTAGCAAACGACATTATCACTTCTTTCTCTTATCAAAACAAACCTATTTTAACTATTAATTCTTCTATTGACAATGTTGATTTAAAGCCATTAGTTCCCTTGGCTTTGATTTTAAATGAGCTAATTACTAACTCATTAAAGCACGGGTTAAAGAACATGACACACGGTATTATTGAAATAACCATTTCTGATAAGGGGAATCAACTCCATATGACTTATCATGACAATGGTGTTTGGGTTGAAAATAAAGAAAAATCTAATTTCGGATTATCTTTAATAGATACATTTACTGAACAATTGGATGGTAGCTATACCAAAACAACTGAAAATGGAACAACTTATACTTTTGAGTTACAGTTGTAAATTATTTTCCAGGTTCTTCTTTCACTTTTACGCCATCTTTAAAATAAGCGATTTTTTTCACTTTGCCTGCTTGTTTTTCATAATAAATCCATTTCCCATCTGGCAAAAAGTTTTTGTAATTCTTTTCCGCTTCTAAAGTTCCAATAGCATACCATTGGGTTACTTTTCCTTCTTGACGACCAGCTACAAAAGTCTGCTCGTACATCTTGTTTCCATTGTCATAATAATACGTCCATTTACCATGCTGGACATTGTCTAAATAAGCACCTTCATCTTTTGGTTTTCCATTCTCGTACCACGAAAATTGAGGCCCATCCAAAACAGAAATCTCTCTAGTTTTGGTAAACTCAGCATATTTTTTATCTCCTTCTCTTAAATAACTTTTCACTTCTTCTTCTTTTACAAAATAAGTTTTCATTAGCTCTTGTTGACCGTTTTCATACCAATGCTCCCAAGTACCATCTTTCAATCCATTTTTATATTCTCCTTTGTAATCTTGTTGTCCGTTTTCAAACCAACCTTCCCAAGCTCCATTCATTAATCCTGCGGTAAAATAACCAATGTCTTTCTTTGCTCCACCATCATACCACGATTCCCATTGCCCCTCTTCTTTTCCATTTTTAAAGTTACCGTGCATTACCAGCACCTTATTTTCACTCCAATAACTCCACTCTCCATCTTTTACATTGTTGGTATAGTTTCCTTTTTTCCACACATTATTATTTGGGTACCAATAAGTCCATACTCCATTTCTTTTATCTTCTTTATAAGTGCCTTCGTATTCTTTTTCTCCGGAAGTGTGATTATAAAACGACCAGAGTCCATCTCTGATTCCTTCTTTAAAATTTCCTGCAATATCTTTATTGCCATTCTCTAACCAATAAATCCATTCGCCATCTTTTTCTCCAGCAATGTAGTTCCCTTCTACACTTATTTTACCAGATTCAAACCATTCTTTATAAACTCCATTTTCTTTGCCATTTTTGTAGTTTACCTCTTTTAGTTTTTGTCCATTAGTGTACCAATATGTCCACATTTTATCTTTAACGCCATCTTTTGCAACCCCCTCTAAACGTTTAGTTCCATTGTCATAATAATACGTCCATTTACCATTCATTACTCCATTCTCATAACTCCCTTCAGATACTTTATTATGATTTGCATCGAACTCTACCCATAAACCTGTTCGTTTTCCGTTTAAGTAATTTCCTTTTAATTGCTCTCTTCCTTCTTGGTCAAGCTCTACAAATTTTCCATTGCCATTTTTAACCAATTGAACTCCTTTTTCATTCCAATAACTAATTAAACTTACTTCATCATTTTTAAATGTTCTAATTGCTTTTTTTTGTTCATTTGGATACCACGTTGTCCAATCTCCAACTCTTTTATCTTTTTCAAAATATCCTTCTTCTTTTTTCTTTCCATTTTCGTAATAAAAAGTCCATAAGCTGTCGTTGAATCCATTTTTATTGTAGCCAATCATTTCTAACTGTCCAGTACTGTACCACATCTTACAAACACCTTCTTTTTTTGCATTTATAAATGTCCCCTCTTCTTGTTTGTTTCCATTTTCATCATAATTGACATAAACTCCATTAAAAATTCCGTCTTTATAGGTTACTTCTTGTTGTATAATTCCATCTTTACTCCAAAAAGTCCATTTACCTTGCTCTAAAGCATCTTTTACAACACCCTCAGCTTTCTTGTTTCCGTTGGTCCAATTGTAGGTATGTAACTGAGCAGCCAAACTTCCGCTCATTATTAGTGTTAATACTAAAACTAAATATCTCATATTGATTTGTTTATTGAAGTAAACTATTTTTTGACAAAAATATTTTGAATACACGTTCATTTCACACCATTTCAGTAATAGTGTTAACATTATAATGTGAAAGAAGGTTGTTTTTAGTATAAAATAATTTTTTGAATTGAAGTTTCATTATTAGCTGAAACTTTAACCAAGTAAATCCCCTTAGGCAAAATGTCTAAATCAATCTTTAAGTTATTTTTTACAACTGTTTGCTGATATACATTTTTCCCTTGACAATCAATAATATCAATCTGATGAGTTTGTTCTTTAGTAAATTTTATATTTAAAATCCCTGTTGTTGGATTTGGGTAAATAGCAAACTTTTTGTCATTAACTATTTCCTCTTGTGAAGTAACAATACTAGAAACATCAAATACATAAAATCCATTTTGCATATCACTAACTAATACCTTTCCATCTTTTAAAAAAGGGAAAATACCCCAAGCACCTTCATATTTAGATGGGTTTACAGGCTGAGTTGATGTGTCATAATTTCCTACCTCAACCACATTGTCAGGGTCTGAAATATCGTACATATAAAAACCGTCAAAATATTGAGCTACATATATAAAATTACCTTTTATGATTTGATTGTGCGGAATAGAATTGGGATCGGTCATTGTCATAAATGTTCCCCGAATCGTTAAATTATTTATATCCGAAACATCCAACACTTTCATTTGTTTTCCATGTGTTTCGTCAGCAAAAATATAGGTATCTCCATCATCTGTTAGCCAACCAGAATGATTGTAGCCTTTTTGAGGATAAACTGAAAGTGTATTTAATGGTTGTGGGTTAGGTACGGAAGCATCATAAATAAACAGCCCATCGGGACCTCCATTAACATAGGCTGTATCATCTCTTACATATAAATCGTGAGCGTGAGAAGGCAAATCGATAGTTGTAAAATAGGTAGGGTTTATAGGGTTTGCTAATGAATAAACATATATATCTCCACTACATACGTAAAGTTTAGCATTTAATGAATCAATAAATATGTTGTGTGAACGCACAAGTAATTGGTCAGAATCGTAAACTACACTTACAGAGTCTGGTAAATAACTTAAATCAGCAATTTGTAATGAACTTGCTCCTTCATCACTAACCATGTATAAATAACCATTGTAATCATGAAAATCGCGATGAATAATTTGCCCTCCTTGAGCTTTACCAGGAACAAAATCTACTGGAGTAATATTATTTTTATCAGTTACATCAAAAAAATGAGTTCCCATTGTACTTCCTATCACGCCATATTCTCTACCGTTTTGTTCAAATCCCCAAACCTCATTATAGGTATTATTATGTGCAAATGAAGGTGGTAAATTTGTGTCTGCCCACTGGTACAACAAATCAACTTGTTGAGCATTTATACTCATTGAAAATAGAATTACTGAAAGGTAAAAACTTAATTTTTGTATCATAATAATAGATTTAAAAAACAACATATTCTTGAGGGTTTAACGGAATACCATTATACCACAATTCAAAATGTAAATGAGGCCCTGTTGAAAGTTCTCCCGAATTTCCAACTATTGCAATAACATCTCCTGCTCTAACTTTATCCCCTTGTTTTTTATGAAGAGAAGAGTTATGCTTGTAGATAGATATTAAATTATTTGTATGCTGTAAATGGATTACGTAGCCTGTTTCAACTGTCCATTCAGCAAAAATTACGGTTCCGTCTAATGTTGCTTTTATGGCTTCATTCTTTGGGGCTACTAAATCAACTCCAAAATGGTCTATTTTTGGATTAAATTCATCTGTAATAATTCCTTTTAGTGGACTAAAAAATATGAAATTACTGATGTCACTTGGCGTTCTTCCTGCCGATTTAAAAAGGTTGTATTTCTCTTCTGTTTCAATCATAACCCTCAACAAAGAATCTTCTTCAATAGGGTGGTTCGAAATACTTTTATAATTAACAGAAGTATCTACTACAATTGAATCGCTAAACTGAATTAACTCTCCTTGTATAATTCTATTAATGCTCTCAATGTATTGTTCTCTTTGTTTTACTGCTATTTCTAATGAATCTACTTTTAAAGAATTTCTTATCCCTTGTTTTCGAATATTTACATCTGTATAGCCAGGAATAAATTCACGTAAAGGGGTAAAAGCTATTATTATTATAACCAATACTATTAATAATAAAGATCCAAGACCTACAATTGAAAACACATTTAATTGAGACAAACGAACCGAAATTTTTTCTTCAAAAGTATCGTCATTTAATATCACTAAACGATACTTATGTTTTAACTTCTGAAGTTTTTTCTTCTTTTTAATCGGGTTCTCCATAAATAATTTTATTATTACAAATATACCTATTCCTTTAATCATAAATAGACATCCACAATCTATTAAACAATCCATTAAAAAAATATGAAGTAAATAAGTACTTTAGCAGATTGAATTTATACTAAAATAAAATTTATACAGTTAATACCCCTTTATTAAAGGTTTTGAAGTTAAAATCACATATCATAATTGCTTTTATTGCTCTAATTTTAGTTGGCTGTTCCACTAAAAAAAATTCTTTTACACGTAGAGCTTTTCATAATACTACAGCAAGATATAATGGGTATTTTAATGCTAAAGAAATAATGAAAGCAACCGACTTGAAGCTACGAGAAGAGCATCAAGATGATTATTCTGAAATATTACCCCTTTTTATTTATCCAAGTGAAGACAAGTCTAAAAGCCTTTATCCTGACATGGATTTAGTGATTGAAAAGACTTCAGAAGTGATTGACCGTCATTCTATTTATGTAAAAAAAGAAGAGCATAACAGGTGGATAGATGACAGCTATACTCTTATGGGAAAAGCTCGTTTTTATAAGTATGAACACTATGTTGCCATTGAAGTTTTTGAATACCTAGTAAAAGCTTATAACAAAAAACCAGAAAAATATGGCGCTTTAATTTGGTTGGCTCGTTGCCATATGGAGCTTAACGAAATGAGTAAAGCAGAATCTTATTTAAAATTAATGGAAGGAGGGAAAGCTCCACCTGCTAAATACAACAGTGAATACAATGCTTTACATGCTGAATTTTTAATTAGGAAACATCAATATGATGATGCAATAGCTAAGCTTGAAGAAGCACTAAAAACAACCAAAAAAAGAATTAACAAAAGACGCTACAACTACGTGTTAGCTCAGCTTTGGCTAAAAAAGAAAGAATATGCAAAAGCATCTGAAGTTTTTACAAAGGTTATCAAACTTCGCCCTCGATATGAAATGATGTTTAATGCTCAAATTAGCCGAGCACTTTCTTTTGATGTTGGTGGAGAAGATAATAATGACATCAAAAAAATGTTAACCAAAATGATAAAAGATGCTAAAAACAAAGAGTTTTTAGATCAAATTTATTACGCCTTAGCGGATATTGCTTTTAAAGAGGGCAATGAACCTCTTGGTATTGAATACCTCAAAAAATCGGCAGCAAGTAGTGTAAACAACCCTAAACAAAAAGCGTTATCTTATTTACGTTTAGGAGAGTTGTACTATGATAAGCCCTTATACGTTCCTGCTCAAGCCTATTATGACAGTTGTATTTCTGTTTTACCAAAAACCTATAAAAACTACGATAACATTTATGCCCGTAGTAAAGCATTGAGCAACTTGGTTGAAAAAATTAAAATTGTTGAGACACAAGATAGTTTGCAAAGAATGGCAAATGATGAGTCGTATCGTAATCAAGTAATAGACAAATTAATACAAAAGGAAAAAGATCTTGAAGAAGAACAAGCCTTAATTGCTCAAAACGCTGGGAATAATTTTAACTTAAATACTACAAACTCTATAAACTCACAATCTAACGGAAAGTGGTACTTCTACAATCAAACCACTTTAGGTTTTGGTTTTGCCGATTTTAAAAAGAATTGGGGAGATAGAAAATTAGAAGATAATTGGAGAAGGGCAAACAAACAAACTACTATTGCTTTTGATGAAGATTATTCTACAACACCTGACTCATTAAGTAACGATAGCATTGTAGAAAACCCTAAACTAACAACCGAATATTACCTTCAATTTTTGCCGCTTGATGAGAAAAAAATGAACATTTCTCACAATCAAATAATAGAAGCCTTATATGCCCAAGGTAATATTTATCGAGAAGATTTTACGGACTATCCTTTAGCAATAAAATCATTCGAAACTTTATTAGAACGATACGACACCTGCCGTTACCGATTACCCGCTTGGTATAACTTGTACCGTATTAGTTTGTTGATTAATGATGATGTAATGAAAGAAAAATATAGAACTTTAATTTTAAACAACTATCCCGAAAGTGAATATGCTCAAATTATTCAAGACCCTACATATAACAAGGTAACCCGAGAAAATAGAAAACGGGTTGATAATTATTACAGTATCGTTTATGAATATTATAAAGATGGAAAATATAGCACTGTTTTAACCCGTTGCGAAAAAGCAAAAGCAATTTTTGCTGATAACCATATTAAAGATAAGTTTGATTTTATTGCCGCTTTATCTATAGGTCATACCAATTCAATCGACACCTTTAAAGTTGCTTTACAAAACATTATAGACCAATATCCTGACACTGATGCTGCTAAGGAATCTCAAAATATTTTAAATTTAATAAAGAAAGGAATTAACATCACTGAAGATTCTGGTAAATCTGGGGTAACTTACGAATACAATGCAGATGATAAATATACTTTTATAGTGGTGGTACCTTCTAGCGACAAAAAAACAAATAATTATAAAATAGATATATCAAATTTTAACACCAAATACTATAGCACTAAAACATTAAATGTAAATAGTATTTTTCTCAACGGGTTAAATCAAATTATTACTATAAAAGAATTAGAAAATGAAGCTGCAGCAATAGATTATCTAAAATCTTTTAAATTAAACCAAGATCAACTAACTCAATTAAACGAAAAAAATTATCAATACTTTTTTATCTCAACCGATAATTTTATAAAGTTTTATAAAGACAAAAACATCCCAAACTATCTTAACTTCTTTAATAAACAATATCAAATAGATTAAATTCGTTTTTTATTATATTTGCGAACTAAACACAATTAATATGTTTAACAAAAATTCTTCTCAAATGGCGAAAACAACCGATACAGATGCTGCTGCAATCAACATTATACGAAAAGGAACAACGATAAAAGGTGATGTTACTTGTGTTGGTGATATTAGAATTGATGGCGAATTAAAAGGAAAATTAATTTCTGAAGGAAAAGTAGTAGTTGGTGCTACTGGATTAATTGAAGGCGAAGTAACTTGTAAAAATGCCGATATTTCGGGTACTTTAAACGCAGTTTTAAAGGTTAAAGAATTACTCTTACTAAAATCTACAGCCAATATAATTGGAGACATAAAAACCAATAAACTTTCTATTGAGCCTGGAGCTAACTTTACTGGAACTTGTAATATGGGAGGCGTTGTAAAAGGCATAAAAAATGATGAAAAACAACCAACCTTCGAAAAAGAAGCCCAAACGGCGTAATAAATTTATAAGGTTATCTGGTATAGGGCTTCAAATGGGTGTTACCATTTACTTGTTTGCCTATGCTGGCAAATTTCTTGATCAAAAATATCCTAGTGAT
Source organism: uncultured Flavobacteriales bacterium (assembly GCA_963977515.1). GTDB lineage: Bacteria > Bacteroidota > Bacteroidia > Flavobacteriales_E > Vicingaceae > Vicingus. The sequence continues at coordinate 23,615 of CAXBPN010000004.1, read as the reverse complement.
AAAAATTGGTTTACAATAAGCTTAACTATTGTAGGTGTTGCAATCTCATTATATAACATTCTAAAACAAGTAAATAGAATTAATCAAGAAGACGATAAAAAATGAAATCTTCTCCAACACATTTTTTACTAAAATTAACTTTCATATTAGTACTGTTTTTTTTATTTCATCTTGTTGTTTTTTACTTATTCAACATTCCTCTTATAAGTAACCTCATAGTTTTCGCTTATTTAACAAACTATATAATCACATTTCTTATCTATTTCTTTCTTTATAAATATCGAATAAAGCTTTCTCATAGTCTGGGGTTTTTATTTCTAGGAGGAAGTATGATTAAATTTTTATTCTTTTTCACGCTTTTTCTCCCTTTCTATAAAAGCGATGGAATTATGTCAAAACTTGAATTTAGCACCTTTTATATCCCTTATGCAATATGTCTTTTTCTTGAAGTTTATTACTTTGTAAAACTTCTTAAAGAACAGTAATCTTTCCTCCTAGTATTGCCTCAAAAATAAAATGTTTTAATAAGTTTTGTTATTTAATATTAATCCTTATTTTTGCACCGATTTTTGACACCCTTTTTGATAGAGAGATATGCAAGGAAAAATTAGTTTTAAAATATTGTTACTACTGGCTTTTATTAGTCCATTAGCCTTGTTTGCGAATACAAATGAAGAGCACAAAAGTGAAGATTCTACACCAATAGTAGAAGAAAAATTATCTGAAGAGCAAGTTAAAGCTAATAAAAGGAAGGCGTACATTGATCACCATTTAAAAGATTCTCACGATTTTACTATTTGGCATGAAATGGGAATTGAATTCCCATTACCAGTTATTTTATGGGATAATGGGTTACACGTTTTTTCATCAGCTAACTTTCACCATGGTGAATCAGTTGCTGAATCAAATGGAAATTACTATAAATTATACCACAGTAAAATATACAAAACTGATGCTGAAGGAACGATTAATTATGACGCTCATCACCACCCAACAAATACAAAGCCATTAGATTTCTCAATCACAAAGAATGTGTTTACCATAATGTTAATGGCTATTTTCATCTTCTTTATCTTTACAAGATTCGCAAAATCTTATAGCAAAAATCCAACCCCTAAAAAAGGCGGTAAATTTTTAGAGCCCCTAGTTCTTTTCATTAGAGACGAAATTGCCATTCCTAACATAGGCGAAAAGCACTATAAAAAATACATGAGTTATTTGTTAACGGTATTCTTTTTTATCTGGTTTTTAAACCTAGCAGGAATGACTCCATTAGGAATAGGTGTAACTAATAATATTGCTGTAACTTTTGGATTGGCTTTAATTACATTTTTGATTACTCAGTTTACTTCTAAAAAAGCTTATTGGGAGCATATATTTTGGATGCCAGGAGTACCTGTTCCAATGAAATTTATATTAGCTCCAATAGAATTGTTAGGGGTTATTATTAAGCCATTTGCGTTAATGATTCGTTTGTATGCGAATATGACTGCAGGGCATATTGTACTAATGAGTTTAATAGGACTATTATATGTATTTACAAATTGGTTTGCAAAAGGAGCTTTCTTTGGGTTAACCTTGTTTTTATCTATAATAGAATTATTAGTTGCCTTTTTACAGGCATATATATTCACCATGTTAACAGCACTTTACTTCGGTGGAGCAGTAGTAGAGCATGATGATCATTAATTAAGTTGTATTATTAATTAAATTTTATAAATCATGGAACAAATTATCTTAGATCCAAAAGCGTTAAACTTAATTGGTGCTGGGTTAGTAGTAATTGGTGCTGGTATCGGTATCGGTAGAATTGGTGGTTCAGCAATGGACGCTATTGCTCGTCAACCAGAAGCAACTAACAAAATTCAAACAGCAATGCTTATTGCAGCAGCGCTTATTGAAGGTATTGGGTTTGCTGCGTTATTCGCAGTTTAATCAAAAATTTTAGATAGGTTGTAGCGGTTGGCTACAACCTATCTTTAACTTAAATTAAAAAATATGGAAAAGTTATTAAATGATTTCTCAGTAGGATTGTTTTTTTGGCAAACAATTTTATTTGTTATCTTATTATTTTTATTAAGAAAATATGCTTGGAAACCAATTTTAAATGCGGTTAATGATAGAGAAGAATCTATTAAAAGTGCGTTAGATGCTGCTGAAGAAGCTAAGCGTGAAATGGCTAATTTAAAATCAGATAACGAAGAACTTTTAAATAAAGCTAGAGCAGAAAGAGACATAATGCTTAAAGAAGCTAGAGATGTAAAAGATAAAATCATTACTGAAGCTAAAGCAATTGCTAATGCTGAAGGCGATAAAATTATTGCAGCAGCCAAAGAAAGTATTAATCTTGAGAAATTAGCTGCAATTACTGAGCTTAAAAATCAAGTAGCTACACTTTCAATTGAAATTGCTGAAAAAATATTGAAAGAAGAATTATCTTCTGCCGATAAGCAAAAAACAATTATTGACAATGTTGTTAAAGACATTCATCTAAACTAAACAAATTATTTATCTTCCCTTTGGGGAGAAAAAGAGGGGTCATGAGAGATATAAAAGTTGCATCAAGATACGCCAAATCACTAATTGGTATTGCTATTGAACAAAACGCATTAGAAGAAGTATATAATGATATGCTTTCAATTGATGCTGTATGCACTCATTCGCATGACTTAGTTGTAATGTTAAAAAGCCCTATTGTTAAGGCAAACAAGCAGGAAGCAATTTTAAATGAAATTTTCACTTCAATAAACACTATTTCAAAAGCTTTTATAAAAATTATAATTGCAAAGAAAAGAGCTGGTTTATTAGCTGATATAGCTAAAGCTTTTATTGAAGCATATAAAATTCATAAAAACATTAAAACCGCACATGTAACATCTGCAATAGCATTAACAGCTGACCAAAAAGCAAAAGTTATAGCTCTTTTAAATAAAACAGACAACGCCACTATTGATTTACAAGAAATAATTAACCCAGAAATTATTGGAGGAATGATTTTAAGAGTTGGTGACAGACAAGTTGATGAGAGTATAAAAAGAAAATTAACTAGCCTTGAATTGGAGTTTGATAATAACCCATACATCAAGAAGATTTAATATAATATTTAATTAAGGAATAAAAAACAAATAAAATGGCCGAAGTAAAACCCGCAGAAGTATCAGCTATATTAAGAGAACAATTAGCTGGTTTTAAAACCGAAGCACAATTAGAGGAAGTAGGAACAGTACTTCAAGTTGGTGATGGTATTGCCCGTATTTATGGACTTTCACAAGTTCAGGCGGGAGAGTTAATCGAATTCGAAAATGGATTACAAGGAATTGTATTAAACTTAGAAGAAGATAACGTTGGAGCTGTACTTTTAGGATCATCTAAAGGGATTAAAGAAGGTGAAACGGTAAAAAGAACGAACAGAATTGCATCAATCAATGTTGGTGAAGGGATGTTAGGTCGTGTTGTTGATACACTTGGGACTCCTATAGATGGAAAAGGTCCTATTCAAGGTGAGACTTACGAAATGCCTTTAGAGCGTAAAGCTCCAGGTGTTTTATTTAGAGAACCTGTTGCTGAGCCTTTACAAACCGGAATTAAAGCAGTTGATGCCATGATTCCTGTTGGAAGAGGGCAAAGAGAGTTAGTAATTGGAGATAGACAAACTGGAAAAACTGCAGTATGTATTGATACTATTATTAATCAAAAAGAATTTTACGATGCAGGAAAACCTGTATTTTGTATATATGTTGCTACAGGACAAAAAGGTTCTACAGTAGCAGGGATTGTAAAAACATTAGAAGATGCTGGTGCAATGGCTTACACGGTTGTTGTTGCTGCAAATGCTTCTGATCCTTCTCCAATGCAATTTTACTCTCCTTTCGCAGGAGCGGCAATTGGTGAATTTTTTAGAGATACAGGTCGTCCAGCATTAATTGTATATGATGACTTATCTAAACAAGCAGTAGCTTACCGTGAGGTTTCTTTATTATTAAGAAGACCACCAGGACGTGAGGCTTACCCAGGTGATGTATTTTACTTACACTCAAGATTATTAGAAAGAGCAGCAAAAGTTATTAATGTTGATAGCATTGCTCAAGAAATGAATGATTTACCAGAATCTATTAAGCATTTAGTAAAAGGTGGGGGTTCATTAACTGCTTTACCAATTATTGAAACTCAAGCGGGTGACGTTTCTGCATATATTCCAACAAACGTAATTTCGATTACTGATGGGCAAATTTTCTTAGATGGTGATTTATTTAACCAAGGTGTTCGTCCAGCAATTAATGTAGGTATTTCTGTATCTCGTGTTGGTGGTAACGCTCAAATTAAATCGATGAAAAAAGTGGCTGGAACATTAAAACTTGACCAAGCACAATATAGAGAGCTTGAAGCTTTCTCTAAATTTGGTTCTGATTTAGATGCTGCTACAATGTCTGTATTAAATAAAGGTAAACGTAATGTTGAAATTTTGAAACAAGGTCAAAATTCACCTTTACCAGTTGAAAAACAAGTTGCTATTATTTATTTAGGTACAAAAGGCTTAATAAATAGTGTCCCTGTAAATAAAGTAAGAGAATTTGAAGCCGAATTTTTAAGCTATATGGAAAACAAACACAGAGATGTTTTAGATTTATTAAAAGCAGGTAAATTTGATGAAAACATTACATCTACTTTAGAGAAATCTGCATCTGAATTAACTGCAAAATACAAATAGTTTAAAGTTAAAGGTTGTAAGTTCAACGTTTTTTAAACATTGAACATTAAACTTAAAACCCGAAACAATAAAAGATGGCAAATTTAAAAGAAATAAGAAATAGGATTGTTTCTGTATCATCAACAAAGCAGATTACTTCTGCAATGAAGATGGTTTCTGCAGCAAAGCTTAAAAAAGCTCAAGATGCAATTACTGAAATGAGACCTTACTCTAATAAACTTCAAGAGATACTTCAAAATGTAAGTGCAAGCTTAGATAGTTCTGAAGGTGTTTATTCTGAAGAGCGAGAAGTTAAAAATGTTCTTATCGTAGGTATTACCTCTAACAGAGGTCTTTGTGGTGGGTTTAATAACAATGTTATAAAAGCTGTTAAATTAATTGCGGCAAAAGAACAACAAAATGATGCTAATGTTACTGTTTTATCGATAGGTAAGAAAATTAATGACGCTTTTAAAAATTCTGAATTAGCTATTCAAGGTACTTTGTTACCAAGGCGCCTAGAGAATATTTGGGATGAATTGACTTATGAAAATTCCTCTAAAATTGTTGAAAAATTAATGACTCAATTTTCTGATAATCACCAAGATAAAATTATTTTGGTTTATAATCAGTTTAAAAATGCAGCTGTTCAAGACGTACAAGAAGAGCAATTCTTACCCATTGTAGTAACTGCTTCTGAAAACACATCTACAGATTATATATATGAGCCTAACAAAAAAGAGATTTTAGATGATTTGATTCCTAAATCATTAAAAACCCAATTCTTTAAGTCGCTATTAGATTCTCAAGCATCTGAACACGGAGCAAGAATGACAGCAATGCATAAAGCAACTGATAATGCTTCTGACTTGATTGATGATCTTAAATTAGTTTACAACAAAGCACGTCAAGCTGCCATTACTAATGAAATTTTAGAAATTGTTGGCGGTGCTGAAGCATTGAAAAACTAAAACAACAAACTATTTTATATTAAAAAGGCTTACAAATTTGTAAGCCTTTTTTAATTTCAATAAATTCTTTATTTAAGCACAATTTCTTCCGCTTTTTTCATGTATTCTTTATAGGTTATTTTTTTGTCGGCTTCCCATTGGTAGTTGCCAAACATTTTCCCAGTAATTCCTTTTCCAAAATATTTTTCAAACATACGGTGTAAAACAACATCGTATTTTCTATGAAAGTTCACCCAACAACCGTTACAATTGTGCTGATAATGTTTTTGCGTTTTTTGTGTTTCTTTATCGTTAATAATTTCATCTAAAGAACGCTCAAAAAGATTTCCAATCTTTACATCTAAATTTTGACATAAAGGAACATCTCCATTCGGTAAAATACTTAAAGAGTCTATAATACTATTACACGACATTTTTAAATCGCCTTTACGCCATTCATCATATAAAACTAAGAAATCATAATTCTCTTTAAATTCTTTGATGATTGCTGGAATTTTACTTTTAAAGTTGTCATCTTGTAAATCTGTAGAAAGTGGTCTGTGAATTTCTTCTTTAACCTCAAGAGCAGTATCTCCATCAACATAATTAGGAACTTGTTTTTCAGCCGTTTTTGTAGCAATGCCCGTTTCATGTGCTTTATCATCCGTATCAAAAAAGCTCATATCGTTATAAACTCCTACACGCATATCAACACCTTCTTTTTTACAAACTTCAGCAACATGCCTCATGTCGTCAAAGTTGTTGTAAGGCGATAAAGTAAACATAGTTGAAATAGGCACAACATCTTTTAAAGCTTGTATAACTGTTATAACTCTATCGTAGCCATCTTTTCCCCTCATGTGCTTGTAAGTCTCTACATCGCCATCTAATGATATGTATAAACGCTTTGGAGGGAATTTTTTAACTGCTTCAATTAAACTGTCGGGCTTTAAACAATTTGATAATAAATCAAAATTTGGGTGGTTTTTAGTAAACCATTCCATAATCTCTAAAGCTTCTGGATGTAATAAGAATTCTCCACCTTCAAGACCAATTGCCGTGTCTTTAGAGATAGCTTTGCTTTTCATTATCTCCTTTATTTTTTCAAAAGAAAGATATTTAACCGGACGTTTAGCCCAAATATTACAATGCTTACATCTCGAATCACAAAGATCGGTAGCATAAATCATTAAGGTAGCCAGTTTTCTGTTTCCTAAATTTGATTTATTATTAGCAAATTTTTTTGCTCTACTTACATAATCTTTTAGTCCGTACATATTCTAAAATTAAAAATCAAATGTACTAAAATTGCTCTAATTAAGAACCAATCAAAATAGTGATTAATATTATTCCGATATTTTTGGAAACTCGATATAAAAGGAAGTGCCTACATTTTGGGTCGTTTTAAATGAAATATTTCCACTAGCATTTTCAATTATGTTTAACACCATTGCTAAGCCTAACCCCATACCCGTACTTTTAGTTGTAAAGTTGGGAGTAAATATTTTGTCTTGTTCTTCTTCCGAAATTCCTTTTCCGTTGTCTTTAATTTCTATGTTGTATGATGCATCATCAACTGAAGAAATAATTTCAATAATTCCACTTCTATCTGATGGAATGGCTTGAATAGCGTTTTTAATTAAATTAGAAAATACACTATTCATTTGGTCTTTATCAGCATCAATAAAAATGCCATCAGAACAATTATTAAAGTAGGTAATTGTAGTGTTTTTATCTTGATATAAATCAATACAAGTTTCAATAATTGCTGAGAGGTTAATTCTTTCTTGTTTTGCTTTAGGCATTTTAGCAAAATTTGAAAATTCGTTAGCAATATTGGTTAACGTATCTATTTGCTCAATCAATGTTTTAGCAGTTCTTTTAACTCTTTCTGTTAAGTCATCAGGGTTATCCGCTATAGAGCGTTCTAAATGTTGAATACTTAATTTCATTGGAGTTAATGGGTTCTTAATTTCATGGGCAACTTGTTTAGCCATTTCTCTCCAGGCACTTTCTCGTTCCGATTTTGCTAAAAGGGTTGCACTTTTTTCTAACTCTAAAACCTTGTTGTTGTATTCTTGGACTAAAGATCCAATCTCATCATTCGACTGCCAATCGATAAGCTCATTTGTTTTTCCAAACTGTAAAGCACTAATTTTTTCTTTGATTAAGCGGACAGGTTCAGAAATGTAATTTGCAAAAACAAAAGCTATTATAGCAGAAATTAAAAACAATAAAGTGTAACTATTAATTAATGTTGTAAAGAAGTTTGAAAACTCACTTTCTAATTCGTTTTGCTTAGCAAAGTAGGGTAAATTTAAATAGGCAAGTACTTTGTTGTTTTTATTCCGAAAGGGAACGTATGCCGATAAATAGTTTAAAGAACTTATGGTTTCATCATGAATAAAAACTGACGCTTTTTCTGTGTTTAAAGCAAAATAAGCTTCAGGGTTAATTTTATCGCTAATTAATCCACGCTCAACTATTTCGGGCCGTGAAGTGGCAATTAAATTTCCTTTAAGGTTATAAAGATTTATATCAGCATAAAAAATATTAGAAAATTTAACCAACTGATAATTGATGTATTCGGTTAGATCAGGACTTAATTCTTTTTCATTCCCAAAATTGTTTTCAAGTTCTGCCAATACAGATTGTACTTTTTCTTGTATCGATTTTATATTCTTTTCAGAGTACTGTTGCTTAATGTAATAAGATGTTCCCCACCCGAAAAGCAGAAACGAAATAAATGTAGAAATGATTACAAATAATTGAACCTTAGTACTAAAACTGGTTGAGTTTATTTGCCAATTAAAAGGAGAAATTTTAAAAAATAGCCCAATTAAAAGGACAACAAATCCTGTTATTAAGAAAAAATAAGAAAAAGTTGTGATGAAATTAAATACAGTTTTCATTGGAGAACTTAGCACAACAATCGTGTTTTTGTTACTTCTATAAAACAGATGGTCAAAGCCATTTATTTGAGTATTTAAAAACCCATCAGCATTAAACTTTAAGTTATTGTCGGTTAATATTGTATTGTAATTGTACGACCCTATATGAGTTGTTAATTTCCCTTTTTTATACTTGGCAAATGAATGTTTGTTGAGGTTAATAGATACGTCAAGTTCTTTTTTGTTTAATAATAATTCAGGGTAGCCTTCGGTGTTAGCTAAAATCTTTGGGAGCAATTCAATAAATAACTGAGCCGTTAGCGTGTCATTTAATTTTATGTTTGCCGTTGCCAAATAACTACTTATATTTTCATCTGTGTATAAAAATGTAATTCCATCGTTTGAAGAAAGATGAGTTTCCTCTTCAATTTTTTCATTAAAAAAATCGATACAACTAACTTGTACATTTTCACCTTCTATTATTAATGTGTCTTGGTCTTGGCACAAATAGGTGTTTACATCATACTTAGACCAATAACCGTTAAAATATTTATCTGTAATGTATTTATCTAGTTCGTTTTTATTCTCCCAATAACTATCCGCCCAGTTTGATAAAACAGTATCTGATTCAATTTTATGCTTTACATTTTTATATAAATATTCAGTTACAGGATCTTTTTCTTGAGCTAATTTTTTTAATAACGAAGTATTGTTTAATTCGGTTTTTTTAGCATTGTAATTAATAAACCCGTAAGAAATAAAAAGAGCAATTAAAGCAATAATAATAGTACTTTGATAGAGCGAGTACTTTTTAGGTTTTGTAATTGAAAAAATTAGAATTGCAATTAAAAACCAAGAGCTAAGTATCCAATTAATATCGAAAATAAACTGACCAATAACTATTGAAATTAACCCTATACACCAATAAATAGGTAAAAGCTGACTAAATGTAAAAGCACCATTATAAAAACTATCTATAGTTGCTTTAATTAGAAGGGTAACACTTATAAATAAGAGAATGACAATAAAAAATCCAATAAAACTAAATGCACTTAAATCGAGCAAATAATTCACATCAAAATAAATGTTAGAATTGTTAATTAAACCAACAAACCAATTGATTATTATTAAAGAAATAATTGAGGTAAGAATTAGATAAATTAAAGGATATATTTTTGATTTTTTTGGAAGAGTTTTAGAGACCTTAATTAGTAAAATAGAAATTGAAAAAAGAGCAATTGCAGCCAATAATAAATTACCTAATGAAGGTAAAAAAGCAGAGTGAGCATAAACACTTGGACTAAATATTTTTTGCAAATAAAGTGTAGAAGGAAATTTTACAGAAGTAAATAGCAAATAACTAAAAGCGACATAACAAGCAGTAATTAAAGCACTAAATTTCTTTAACTTTTTATGCTTCGAACTATAGAAATAAACAAAAAAGATTAATAAGATATAGGCAACTAAAAAAAGCAAAACCATTATCCAATTACTTGATTTATAATTGAATTGAAGTTCATTTAAAGCAAATAAAAATTTACCATTTAAGGAATAAATATGCTCTGCATTAGTCGTTTTATCAAAATCTAACTCTATGTCGCTATGTAAATTAAAACTTTTATGAAAACAAGGAGTTAAGTAATTGTTTGAAATGGAATACTGATGCTTAATTAAGATTAAAGCTAAATAAGTATGTTCTTCGTTTTTTTCTTTAATGTATTGATACCAACCGTTTTTTAATTGAATAATACCTTCGTCTTTTTTAAAATTGGAAATACTATCAATCGGAGTTACAGCACTTGTCCAAAAAATTATTTTGTTGTTTTTAGCCACATAAAAACTGATGCCTTGTTCCTCAAAAGAATTAAAATTAGTTATAGAATTAAAGTTGTTTTTCTGCTCTTTAATGGTCTTTAGCATCGTGGAAGCGAGAGCTTCTTTTTGATGTAAAACCTTATTAAAGGCTTTAATATTGAAATTGGTTGAATAAAAAAGGTGTGGAAAAAGTGCTAAAAAAACAAGAATAAGTACCCCGATTACTAGATAAATAAAGGGAATATATAATTGTTTTTTCATTAAAAATAAATGTATTTACTAACGTAAAACGTTAACGTTTAATTAGTAATAATTTCGGAAGTAGTAATAATGTTGCTCGATTTTAATGACCTATCTTTTAACATTAATTCATACCTAAATGTATCAGCAACAGCAAAAGGATTGTATAGTAATAAAACATTGGTTTCTCCTTTTAGCGATTTACCAGCTTCGTTTTCAATAAAAGGAACTCTTAAATGAAAAACAGTAGTGTCGTAACTGTTAGTTCCGCTATTATAAGTTATGATAGGCGATTTTTTTTGCCAAACACCATTTAGTTTCTCATAATAATCAACAAACAAATTATACTCTTGTTCTCCAGTAGCTTCATTTTGTCTTAATCCTAAATCACCATCATTGTCAAAAAACTCAAAGTTAACAACAGCATAGCTCTTGTCGGAAGATAACCCAGCATCAATAAAAGTAAGCACAGGAGGTTCTGGTGACCTGTCTTCTTTCTTGCATGCAAAAAATGCCAAGGCAAATAATATGAGTAAGTTTGTAAACTTTTTCATTAGTTAAAATTACCAATAATTTTAAATGAGCCTGATTAAACAAATATTTAATATACAATCAGATGAGGAGTTTGAACAAATAGCACTCCAACTATTTAATTTACAGTACAATCAAAATAAAATTTACCAAAGTTTTTGTGATTTGTTAAAGGTTAATCCAGAAGAAATTACAAGCTTAGAAAAAATCCCTTTTTTACCAATTGAGTTTTTTAAATCGCATCAAGTTGTTACTGGTAATTTTGTTCCTCAGCAAATATTTTTAAGTAGTGGTACAACTACTGGTAAAAACCAAAGTAAACACTTGGTTAAAGACCTTAAAGTTTATGAAGAAAGTTTTACAAAAGGGTTCAATCAGTTTTATGGAGGTGTAGAAGATTACTGTTTTTTAGCCTTATTACCTTCTTACATGGAAAGAGAAGGGTCTTCGTTAATTTATATGACTGAATATTTAGTGAAAAATTCCAACCATCCATTAAGCGGATTTTATTTAGATGAATATGTAAAATTAATTGAAACGATTAAGGAACTCCAATCAAGAAATCAAAAAACAATATTAATTGGTGTTTCTTTTGCCTTGTTAGATTTTACAGAACAACATAAAGTAGATTTATCAGGAATAATAATTATGGAAACTGGGGGAATGAAAGGAAGAAGAAAGGAATTAACCAGAACGGAGTTGCATAAAATTTATAAAGAAAGTTTTAATGTCGCCCCAATACATTCAGAATATGGAATGACCGAATTATTATCTCAAGCATACTCTTTTGGAGAGGGTGTTTATCAATCGCCAGCATGGATGCAAGTATTAATAAGAGATATTAATGACCCTTTTACTTTTTTGTCTGCACAAAAAACGGGAGGAGTAAATGTAATAGACCTTGCTAATGTTGATTCTTGTGCTTTTATTGCCACACAAGATTTAGGTAAAAAAAATGCAGATAATACCTTTGAAATTTTGGGTAGATTTGACAACAGCGATTTACGAGGCTGTAATTTGTTAATTAATTAAAAATAAATAATTTTGTTTGGTTCAGTTTTTGCTAAAAACGAATCACGATTAAAAACATACTATGATGAAAATAAAAAACTTAACTAAAGTATTTGTTATTGCCTTAATTGGTTCTGTAACACTTTTAACCTCTTGCCAAAAGTTAATTCCTTTTACAAATGTTGAACGAACTAAATATAATTTAGACGAGGCGAAGCTTAAAAAATTGCAATACTATATTTCGAAAGAAGTAACCCTTCAAAGAGGTGAAAGTTCAGGAGAATCGCAAGAGTTAGATAATGAGGGAAAATTGATTGTATCAACATCTGCAAGTTTAGACAATATTGCTATTGATGCAAAAACACCTGGCGTTTGTGTTGGAGTTTTACCAGGAAATAAACTAAAAATTAGTTTCGACCCATCGGATGATAACAAATTTTTAGTATTTGGTGACCCAAATAATAGAGGGCGTTACGAAATAATGGGTGCCGAATGGAATAACGGTAGAGGTAAAATTAACTATGGTAACAAAGTTTACTATATTATGCCTGGAGGAGCTGGTGCTTACCTGAAATTTGAGATGAAAAAAATTAAAGATTATAAAAAATCGAGTACCAAAGTAAAAGGTAGAAAAGTATAAATTAAGAAGATCAACAATCATACTAAAGGAGGTTTTAATACCTCCTTTTTTTAGTTTTAAATTATGATAGCAAAAATTAACGAAGCGGTAGCTTATATTAAATCTCAAGGAGTAGATTTACCAGAGGTTGGTATAGTATTAGGAACAGGTTTAGGAGGTTTAGTTTCTGAAATAGAAATAAAACATAAACTGGATTATGGAAAAATTCCTCATTTTCCAGTTTCTACAGTAGAATCTCATCATGGGAAATTAATTTTTGGTACGGTAAAAGGTAAAAATGTTGTAGCAATGCAAGGTCGTTTTCATTATTACGAAGGGTATAGTATGGAACAAATTACTTTTCCTATTCGTGTAATGAAATTCTTAGGCATTAAAAATTTATTGATTTCAAATGCTGCAGGAGCAGTTAACTTAAACTACAAAAAAAGTACGTTAATGTTAATTACAGATCATATTAATATGTTTCCTGCAAATCCATTAATTGGTAAAAATTATGAAGATTTAGGACCAAGATTCCCAGACATGAGTGAGCCTTATTCTCATCAATTAAGTAATGAGTTAAGAGCTATTGCTAAAGAGAAAGGAATTTTACTGAATGAGGGAGTTTACGTACCTGTAACAGGCCCAAATTTAGAAACTCGTGCTGAATATAGAATGATAGCAAAGTTGGGTGGAGATGCTGTAGGTATGAGTACTGTGCCGGAAGTAATTGTAGCTAATCATATGGGGCTACCTTGTTGTGCAATTTCAGTTTTAACTGATGAATGTGATCCAGAAAACTTAGCGCCAGTTGCTTTATCAGAGATTTTAGCTGCTGCTGCTGTTGCAGAGCCTCAATTAACGAAATTGTATGTTGAGTTGATAGGTAGGTTTTAAGGAGTTTCCTCCTAGTAAGGAGGGTTAGGGAGGTGTTTAAATAATCAACACACCCCTTAGTCCCCTCTTTTTAGAGGGGAAATTTTTATATAAACTTATCTTCTATTTCATCAAAGGCGGCTAGTAACTCATCTATATTATCAAGAGTAACGAGTTTCATTCGATGGTCCTTAAAGTGAGAAATGCCTTTAAAGTAATTTGTGTAATGTCTTCTCATTTCTAGAACACCAAGCTTTTCGCCTTTCCATTCAACTGACATTATAAGGTGCTCCTTAGCAGCATCAAATTTATCTTTTAAAGTAGGAGGAGCTAAATGTTCGCCCGTTTTTAAAAAATGTTTTATTTCGTTAAAAATCCATGGGTAGCCAATACTTGCTCTTCCTATCATCACTCCATCAACACCAAATCGTTCTTTATTTTCTTTTGCTTTTTCGGGTGTTGTTACATCTCCATTCCCAAAAACAGGAATGTGCATTCTTGTATTGTTTTTTACATCAGCAATTAAACTCCAATCAGCCTCACCTTTATACATTTGTTTTCGAGTTCTTCCATGTATAGAGATGGCTTTTATTCCAACGTCTTGTAAGCGTTCAGCAACATCAACTATGTATTTTGTGTTTTCATCCCAGCCTAGCCTTGTTTTTACAGTAACGGGTAAATCGGTCGATTTTACAATCTCTGCGGTCATCCTTACCATTTTTGGAATGTCTAGCAAAATTCCAGAACCAGCACCTTTACACGCTACTTTTTTTACGGGGCAGCCATAGTTAATGTCAATAATATCTGGGTTAGCTTGAGCGGTAATCTCTGTTGCTTCTTTCATCGACTCAATGTCGTTCCCAAATATTTGAATACCAATAGGGCGTTCGTATTCGAAAATGTCGAGTTTTTTAACACTTTTTGCAGCATCTCTAATTAGGCCTTCAGAGGAAATGAATTCAGTGTACATTAAATCAGCCCCATGCTTTTTACATAATGCTCTAAATGGAGGGTCGCTCACATCTTCCATAGGAGCTAACAATAAAGGGAACTCACCTAATTCTATATTTCCTATCTTTACCATTGTAATTTTTCGAAATTCAAAATTAAGATTTAAAATGACATCTAATTCTAGTGTTTTTAATCAACCTGCAATGCAATTATTTTTAATTGTTGGCTTGTGTCTAGTTTCTGCACTTATTTTTTCATTATTGGGAGGGTTGGCCGTTATTTTGTTTTATGGATTTGATATGAGTAGTTTTTACGATTATTCAAACCCTAATACAATTGAAGGATTAAAACTCTTTCAGCTTTTAAGTTCTATTGGGTTGTTTATTGTTCCTCCTATAGTTTATGCATTAATTACATCCAAAACAATTTTGCAGGCACTAAACTTAAATAAGATTTCAAAACCAACAAACTGGTTTTTAGTACTGTTAATTATGATTGTCGCTTCACCTCTTATGTCATGGGTGGTTGAAGTCAATGCTGATATGTCTTTACCAGATTTTATGTCATCTATAGAAGAGTGGATGAAACAAAGTGAAGCTAATGCTGAGGTATTAACTAAAGCATTTATTAGTTTCGATGGTTTACCAAGCCTATTTTATATTTTACTAATTGTAGCAGTAATACCAGCAGTTGGAGAGGAATTGTTGTTTAGAGGTGTTATTCAAAAAATATTTACAAATTGGACGAACAACCATCATATTGCGATATGGGTTACAGCAATCTTATTTAGCGCATTACATATGCAATTTTATGGATTTTTCCCTCGGATGTTATTAGGTGTTCTATTTGGCTACTTGTTAGTGTGGTCAGGCTCTTTATGGTTGCCAATATTAGGGCATTTTATAAATAATGGCAGTGTAGTTGTGCTTAGTTATCTTTATCCAGAGTTAATCGAAAATACAGAACTAAATGTGTTTAACGAAGATGGTAAAACATGGCTGCCAACCTTAATAAGTTTGGTTTTGGTGGCAGGGAGTATATCTCTTTTTAAGAAGTTAAATACTCAAAAGCTAGAAACAGACAACTAATTAAAATCTTTTGTAACTTTACAAGCAATTAAACTCTACTGTTGGGGTAAAAATAAATAAGATGAATACAGTATTATTAGGAATGTTAGGAACACAAGAAATTATAATTATAGCAATACTTGTAATTTTATTATTTGGTGCAAAAAAAATCCCTCAGTTAATGAGAGGTATGGGTTCTGGAATTAAAGAATTTAAAGATGGGATGAAAGATGGAGACCAAGCAGCTGATGCCGACACTAAAGATCAAGATAAAATCAAATAGCTTTTAAGTAAACTTTCCTTAGTTAGTGCTGGTAAAATACCAATATTTATTTTTTTCATTTTTCTTTCTCGGATAAGGTTTTATCCTAATTAACGTTATCTTTTATATGAAATTTAGCATCTTAATTGTTTTTGTATTTTCTTCATTTTTATTATTCAGTCAAGAAGACAGTTTATTAAAAGATAGAATACAAAATCAAGAATTCGAATTACAAGATGACGACCCTGTTTTAGTAATGATTGATAGTATCACAGTCTCTGGTTATTTTGAAACATTGGGATTACACGATCATTTCGAGAAATCTACTAAATATAATTATGCCATCGATTCTGTTCCAGAGTTTGACAGCTTAACGTATGCTACTCGGTTTGCAAAATTAAATGCTAATTCTCCATTTAGCTTGGTTTATAATAATTATACAAAGGGTTACGTAAACCTATATGCAAAACGCAGAAAAAAGATTACTGCAAAAATGTTGGGTCTAGCTCCTGTTTACTTTCCCATATTTGAAGAAAGTTTAGATAAATATAACTTACCACTTGAGTTAAAATATTTAGCAATTGTAGAATCGGCATTAAATCCAAAAGCAAAATCGAGAGTTGGAGCTACAGGCTTATGGCAGTTTATGTATCAAACAGGTAAAATGTATAATTTGGAAGTTACTTCTTATTATGACGAAAGAAGTGATGTGTATAAGTCAACTGATGCAGCTTGTCAATATTTAAAGAAGTTGCACGGCATGTATGATGATTGGGATTTAGCTTTAGCAGCCTATAATTGTGGCCCAGGTAATGTAAACAAAGCAATACGAAGATCAGGAGGAAAAACATCTTATTGGGAAATAAGAAACTTTTTACCAAGAGAAACAAGAGGTTATGTTCCTGCTTTTATTGCTGTAAATTACGTGATGAATTATGCAGAGGAGCATAATATTAGTCCAGTAAAGCCAGACATTAGTTGTTTTAAAGTTGATACCGTTGGAGTTAAAGAGCATTTGTCTTTTGCTCAACTTTCAGAAACGCTAGATATTCCGATGGAGTATTTGGAGTACTTGAACCCTTCTTATAAAAACAAATTTATTCCTGCTACAGAAGGAGCAATGACCTTATGTTTACCTTATGAAAAAATGGGAGAGTTTTTAACCAATGAAAAAGAAATTTATGCTCACAAAACAAAACAAGATATAAAAGATAGTATTGCAGTTGCTCAAAATAAAACTATTGAACCATCTCATGGAAATGCTATTGTTTATCGTGTAAGGAGTGGAGATGTGTTGGGGAAAATTGCAGCCAAATACCATTGTAGAGTCAGCCAAATTAAAGATTGGAATAATTTGCATAGCGATAGATTGAATATAGGGCAGAAGTTGTATATCTATGCTAAACCAAGTTATGCTGCTCAAAATAAAAAGAAAGCTGAAGTTGATGCAGAAAAAACTGCTCCTAAAACAATTTCTGACGGAAAATACGTTTACTATACGATTAAGGAAGGTGACAACTTATGGGATATTTCCAATAAATATGATGGAGTGAGCATCGATCAAATAATGGAACTCAACCAAGATGTTGACATCAAGAACCTTAAATTAGGAACAAAAATTAAAATTAAACCAGTTGGCTAGATTAATACAAATACTCTTATTAATTGCGTCTGTTTTTCTTTTTTCTTGCGAAGAAATAGCTGAAATGAATGAAACAATTTTACCAAGAGCATCAGGTAAATCTGGAGAAATGTTAATAGTTGCTGATTCTATTTATTTTAATAATAAAACAGGTCAAGCCATAAAAGAAACCTTTACTCAAACTCAAGAAGGTTTACCTCAACAAGAAGCATTGTTTGATATTATTCATTTGCCTCGCCGTTCTTTTGCTCAAATTTTTAAAACCAACAGAAATATTGTAATTGTAGATATAAAACCTGAGTATAAAAATAAGCTATCTATTAATGCAGATGTATGGTCAAAAGATCAATTAATAGTTTCAATAGAAGCACCAAGTGATAAAATAGCAGCAGAAACAATCCGAAAAAATAGTGATGCTTTGTTAGACTATTTTAATAGTAAAGAAAATGAAAGACTTCAATTAAAGTATAGTCAAAACAAACCGAATCCTGTTTCCAAACAAATTAAGACTCAATTTCATTTCGATTTAAAAATTGATGATTTATACCGTGTTGCAAAACGAACAGATGATTTTTTATGGATACGAAAAGAGAAGTTAGTAGGAGAGCACCCTGTTAGTCAAGGCTTAATTATTTATACTTACCCATACGTTAGTGATTCAACTTTTGAGGTTGCTAACTTGGTAGCTAAAAGAAATGAGTTTACTAAAAATGTTCAAGGAACTTCTGAAGGAACTTATATGCAGAGTTATGTTGAGTTTGTGCCAAAAGAAAAAGAAGTAAACTTAAATGGATTATATGCTAAAGAATTGAGAGGATTGTGGCATGTTAAAGGCGATTTTATGGGAGGTCCTTTTATTAATTATACTTTTATTGATGAAAAGCGTAATCAAGTAATTACAGTTGATGGTTATGTATATTGTCCTCGATTCGATAAGCGAGAATACCTTAGAGAACTTGAAGCTTATATCTTGTCGATTAAACTTAATTAACTTTCTCTGCTAATAATTTTTTTATAAAGATGTCCGTTTCTTCAGTATATCTTGTATAATAATTGCCTGTACCTGGACCATAAAAACCAGTTCTAATCTTTCTAACTTTACCCTTCCTATCTATAAATATTGAGGTTGGATATGACATAATGTGATTCAGCATAGGTAAGGCTTTGGCTGCTCCTATTTTATTTGCTTTTCCTGCAATTAAAAAGTCGTAGTTGGCGTTATA
Source organism: uncultured Flavobacteriales bacterium (assembly GCA_963977515.1). Lineage (GTDB taxonomy): Bacteria > Bacteroidota > Bacteroidia > Flavobacteriales_E > Vicingaceae > Vicingus. The sequence goes on along the minus strand of CAXBPN010000004.1, from coordinate 4,850 downwards.
AAATTTGATTATTTTTTGTATTGATGCTTTTGATTTTAAAAAATCATCAGTTTTGTCAAAAGAAAGTGCGATAATTTCTAATCCTTCTTTGTTGTGCTGATTATATAATTCTGCTAGGTATTTAGTTTCATCTTTACAATTAGGGCACCAAGGCCCCATAATGTTTACAATTACTACTTTGTTTCTATATTTTTCATCAGTTAAAGAAACGCTATCTCCATCAATGTTAGGAAATGTAAAAGCCAAGCCATCATAACCTTCTTTAAGGTAGGTTAAAGAATCAGGATTTGTAAGCTCAAAAGATTCGTTTCTTGCAGCTGCCCATGGCTCTTCCCAGTGGTTTCCAGACCAGAAAACACCTTCTAATGTTCCATTTATTAATGCTCCCTTAAAAAGAAAAGCATGAGAGCCATCAAAAGTTGATAGGTATAAATTATTATTATACATATTTCCTTCTAGGTAACGATAATCTCCAGTTTCGGTCATAAAAGTACCCGTTACATAATTATCAACTTGTTCAAAATACCCAATGGCTTTGTAGTGATCAGGAGTTCCTTTGCTAAAATCAACTTCCCATTTTCCAGAAATATTTTCATGATGATCGTTTAATTTTTCGGGAGCTAAAAAACGATCCTTAACCCCGTATTCAGCGGTAAAAGGAATTTTATAATCTTTACTCTCTTTATACCAAACTCCTTTAATTTTGTGGGCATTTACAACTTCTCCTTCAAACCACGAGTTAAAAATGGGGTCTTTTATTGTGATTTTTTTACCATTAATTACTATATCTGACATTTTTATTACTTCATCAGCATTAATAATTTCAATAGTATAAGCGGTGTCAAGTTTGTTTAAACTAAAAGTAACCGGTAGCGTATGTTTGTCATTAATATGTAAATCTAGATGCCAATCTCCTTCTACAAGAAGTTCAGTTGATGGCTCTTGATTTTCTTTACAGCTGATAAACGGGATAAGCAGTACCAGAATGTAAAAATATTTAGTTAATTTCATAGTTAACGAAAGTAATAAAAAACTGTTAGACCTCTAATATAGAATAACATATAGTTATTAAAAACATTTAACAACTGTAAAACCCTATTTTTAATTAGCTTTGTTAACCAATAAATTATAAAATGAAAGGAATATTATCAATAGTCTGTGCAATTTTTACGCTCTCTCTTTTTGCTCAAATACCTACTTATTATAACAATGTAAATCTTACGCTTACAGGGATGGCATTAAAAGCCGAATTATCCAACAAAATTATAGTTACACATACTAATGAGCTTGATTATGGATGGACTGCATTACAACAAACTGACCTAGACCCAATAAATAGCAACAATGTATTATTACTTTATGGATATGATGATTCTGATGGATCGGTAATAAATGACCGTACAAGAGACAAATCGCTAAATGGTGGAAATGTGGGCGAATGGAACAGGGAACATACTTATGCAAAATCTTTGGCTAACCCGAGTATGACTACCGATTATCCTAGTGCTGGTACTGATGCTCATCATTTGAGAGCAACTGATGTGCAAATGAATGGAAATAGAGGGAGCAGATTATTTGCAGCAGGTTCTGGTAATGCAGGTAATGTTGGATCTTATTGGTATCCTGGAGATGAATGGAAAGGAGATGTTGCAAGAATGATGATGTATATGTATTTAAGGTATCCTTCGCAATGCCCTCCAAATGATGTTGGGGTTGGTACTGCTGTTGTTACAGATGCTGATATGATAGAGTTGTTTTTGCAGTGGAATGCTGATGATACGGTTTCTGTTTATGAAACCAATCGAAATAATATCTTAGAGGGTGTTCAAGGAAATAGAAATCCTTTTATAGACAATCCATATTTAGCAACAATAATTTGGGATGGAGTTGTTGCACAAGATAAATGGAACATGACGACAACCATTAATGAAAATAAGATGGATGATTATTTTTTAATTTATCCCAATCCAACTAAAGATGTAATTAATTTAACCATTAAAGATAAGAATAGCCTCTTATTTGTTTATGATGTTAGTGGTGTTCTTGTACAACAATATTCTGCTTTAGAAATGAATCAAGAAAACATTGTAATTAGAGATTTGTCACAGGGGATTTATATTTTTAAATTTCAAAATGAAGAAAATATAATTACGAAAAAAGTGGTTGTAAATTAAAAAGAGTCCCGAAATCGAGACTCTTTTAGTATTTTTTAATTTACTTATATTATTCAGCTGCAATTTTAAATTTAATGATAAATTCATCATTAATCATTTTGTCTCCTAAGCCTTCAAAAAACTTGCCTGAACCATATTTTATATCGTATAAAGTTCTGTCAACTTTTAGTTCTGCAAAAGCAGCAAATTTTCCATCTTTCATTTCGTTGGTTGATGTAAATTCAATGGGATGAGTAATACCTTTAATTGTTAAATTACCAGCAATTTTTGCTTTTCCCTTTCCTTCAGGAGTAACTTTAGTGATTGTAAAGGTTGCTGTTGAGTGTTTTTCAATATCAAAGAAATCAGGAGATTTTAAATGTTTTTTTAATTTCTCTGCCCATTCCCCTTCTAAATCTGTAACAGTAATACTAGTCATATCTATTACAATAGTTCCTTTTTCTAAATTTCCATCATGAAAAGATAAATTACCTTCTTTAATTGTAATTGTTCCTTCATGTTGACCAGTAACTTTTTTACCTATCCATTCAACTGAACTAACTTTTGTGTTGATTTTCTTCTCTCCGTTGTTGTTTGCATTAACAGTTAAAATAGTTATTGCCATAACTGCGATGCTTAAAAATATTTTTTTCATTTTATTTGGGTTTTTAGATTCATTGCAAATATATGTATATACATATAATGTTTATACATTTTAACAAAAAATTAACGCTTTATTATTATTTAATTGAGACTTTTTTCTTCCAAACTTGATATTTATATACGGTTTGTGTAGAATCTATATAATAAATATGTTCAATGTCAAAACCCTTACTAGGCTTAATATTAGTGTCTATTTCTGGATTTTTGTTGCCAAAATATTCTTCCCTTATGGTATAAATATAGATTTCATAATCAGGATAAACTTTAATTGTTTTGGCGATTCCTTTTTCAGTAATCAACTGATTTTTATGTTTTCCTACAAAAGGACTAGAATAAGTTTGTGGCCCCTTAGGTGAGCAGCTAAGGAGGAATACAAATAGAATAAAAGTAGCGAAATACTTCATATTCATAAAGGTAACAAATTACACGAACAATTTTAATTAGTTAGCAATGTTTTAGTTACCTCATCGGTATTGATATGTAAATCTTTTAATCCTGGAATAAATAGTTGAGCAACTTTACTTATTGGATGATACAAAAGTGATGAGTTTTGCACCTCTTTATCAATAAATGGAATTTGTTCATTAATTACTCCAACTAAATTAATGATTACACTTAAAATAAGCGCAAATTTTAGGCATCCAAATATTAATCCTGCAATTCGGTTTACAAACCCTAAAGCCACCATTTTTATAATTCTTTGTAATAATTTAGCAATAGTAAATACAGCAATAACAATAGCTATAAAAGTTACGGCAAACGAAATTAAAGGCATTAACTTTTCTGAAATATCAAAAAGTTGACTTAAATATGCTGCTGATAAAGAAGAAAATTTTACACCACCCCAAATACCAAGACCTAAAGCAATAAATGAGGCTATTTCTATAACAAATCCTTTTGAATAGCCTTTATAAGCTCCCCATAGTAATGGAATAATAAATATGACATCAAAGTAATTCATCATTCAAATCTACATGAGTTATTTATCAGGGTGTGCCAAAAATATTATTTTTATTAAAAATGAAATGTTTATACCATTAATAATGTTATTAGCTTTGTAGTATGGATATAGATTTAAATATTGAATGGGTAAAAGTACAGTTAATGGTAAGGAAGAAGTTTGATGAAATATTAGACATTCAATCCATCTTATTTATTATTGGGCTTCAAGAGTTGGGCATGAATTATCAAGAATTTAAAAAAGAGCAAAAGTTAGATATAATACATATTGGTGTTTGTACCGTATTATTGCCATTTGGATATTATAAAAAAATTGGGTTAGACAATGATGGTTGGCCTCACTTTAAAAATGTAAAAAAAATCTCCAACACAATGGTTGGAGAAGAACAAGAATTACTCATGAAAAGAGCAATTATTAAGTATTTTAATTTATAATTATTTTACCTCTACAGTTTCGTTGTAGTCATTGTCTTTACTTCTTTGTCGTACAGATTCAATTTTAACAACTCTATGCCCGCTTAATGAATCTGTTTGGGTAGTAATGTTTCCTAAACTATCAACAATTTGAGTAGTTCTGTAATATTTTACATCAACATCTAAAACGGCAGAAAATTTAAATTCAAAAGAAACTAACCCTGAACCATCCGTTGTGCCTGTTTTATCCATTTCAATTTCATTTACTGTTACAGAGCTTGAATTTGCCTCATCACTTGGCCAAGCGTGAACAGTTGCTCCTGCTGCAGGAACACCTTGCTCGTCAACTACAGTAACATTTAAAGTTGGGGTTCGCTCTTTTGCACAAGAAAAGATACCTATCGCTATTGTTAAAAACAATACTATTTTAAAGTTAAAATTGTGGTTCATGGGTTAAAATTTTAAAATCTCAAAAAAGCTAATCGTTTAAATTGTTAGTTTTGTAATTAACAAATATAAGAATAAAATGTTGATAAATAAATTATTTCACACAAGCTTATTAGCTGTATCGCTGTTAGTTAGCGGAGTTATCGTTGGACAGAATAAGTCGAAACAAACAAAAGTTTTAATTTCTACTGAATTTGGAGATATTAAAATTGC
>CAXBPN010000003.1:0-32275 GCA_963977515.1 uncultured Flavobacteriales bacterium | reverse complement strand
GGCTGGGTTTTCACTTAAAATAATAAACAAACCCTTATTTATTGTTTAATAAGTTGTTTCATTAAGCTTTTATTATTAGAAGTAATTCTCACAAAATAAATACCATCACTTTCGTTTTCTAGATTAATGGTATTGTTCCCTGAGAGGTTGGTTAAATATTTGTGTAATACCTTTTTACCTAAAGTATTGAAAACTTCTATTTCGGTATCATTATCAAATCCTTTTAAGTAAATATTGTAAATTCCATTACTTGGGTTGGGATAGATAATAGCATCAGCGTTTTTATTTTCTTCAATACCTGTTGGGGCATCCATTACAAAGTAGTACTTAATAAAGCTTCCAAAATTAGAAGGAAAACTATGTATTGTTAATGGAACAGGAATGTCTTTAAATTTTAAACCTCCATTGCCATCATTATTTGCAAAAAAGCTTAATCCATCATTTCCTGTATCTAAGAAGTCAAAAACATAACATCCATTGGGTAAATCAATAGTATCCTTATATAAGGTTGAATTAGCCATTCCTGATCGAGATGCAACAATAGTTCCTTGATCATTCTTAATGGTGTATGAATTTTCGTAGGCAGCTAAATTAGTTGAAAGTTCAATATAAAAAGAGCTGTCAAAAATATCAGGCATTTCAAATTTAGCAGAAGCATTATTATTGTCAGCATATTCATCATTTAATCCATTTGGTTCACTAACTGATACTTCAAAAATATTTTCGCTACTTGCTGTTACCCAAAAAGCTTGAGTAGGAATAGGTAATATAACTTCTTCTCGTTCCATAAAATTAAGTGTTCCGGTCCATGTATAAATTTCAGGAGAACCTCCCATAACATTGTATGTTATTTTTAATGATGTAAGAGTTGTAGAGCCTGTATTTTGAATAACGATTTTAGCATCATCACAAATAGGATTTACTCTATTATGGAATTCCCAATCATTAGGTGATATTATCTCATCTATTCTAGCATCTAATGTAAAATTGGTTGGACCATAAGAAACAAGTTGAACCGAAGTTCTATAGTTTCCTTCCATACCACCAGCAGTGATATCCATACCATAATCAATATTTACGTTACTTCCAGGAGTTACAAAAGGAGTTAATTCATGGTCGTAAGTGTCTCCAAATGTTCCTGGGCACCATCCAGCTCTATCGTAAATCCATGTTCCACCTTGTGCAATAACTGGATTGTCAGCACAACTTTTCCAGTTTAACCATTCAAATTCTTTGTTGCCATTAATTTTTAAATGGTGGTATTTTGGACAGAATTCAGCACAGTTTTGAAAACCACCAAACCAATGTCCAGTAGTTCGGGTTTTTATTTTGTATTGAGTTGCAGCTCCGTTTAGTGCGAAATTTACACTTGGTAAAACTACATCATTTGCAATGTCAGCATGTTGCCAATCTCCCAACCAAATTTGATCAATGTCAATCGCTTTTCTTGGAGGAGTTCCTTTAATCATTATAAATTTCAGGTCAATTAGTTCTTGTTGATTTCCCGCAGAAATTTCTAATGTATCATGAAATAATGAAGCATAATCAGTTACATCGTAAACCCATCTAAATCCGTTTGGACCTAAATTTAATCCAATACCATAAGGTGTTACATAGTTTTGTAATTGAAAAGTATTTTGCTCAAAATTATTTACAAGAGTAGCATCAGCATTATTGTAAATAGAGTCAGTAACATTCCCATTTTCATCATATACATAGCTCCAACCCGAAGCCCATGCATAAATTGTATCAACAGGCGTAAGAGCAACGCTAGAAACATTTAAATCTTTACTTGTGTTGTTTTCTACAATTGCAATTTGAGGGTTTTGAATAGTATCAGTAATTAATGTAGAATCTAGATGAGAGGCGTAGTCTCCTTGAGTAAATGTTATATTTGGTCGTTCACTACTTGATATGAAGCCTTTAATCATTTCACTACCATTAAAACTTGCCCAAGTAGGAAATCCAAATGTAGTGCCACTAAAATTATTTGTACTAATATCAAGACCTACATTTTGTTCGTCATTAAAATTGTAATAAGCAGTTAAGTTTGCATAATTTGGGTGAGTACCATCTACAACTTTATCTCTCCAATTATTGATACTTGTTGGGCTTAAAGCTGTTGACCAAAGTCGAACTTCATCAATTTTTCCATTAAACTTTCTTCCACCACCATTATATCCAGCACCGATGTTTAAATCCATTGAGTTAATTTTTGCAACATTCCCATTTGCAGCAGTACCTACTTGTATTCCATTTACATAGATTTTAAGTGTTGCACCATCGTATGTTGCAGCGACATGTTGCCAAGTATTAAGCGTTAGTGCGTTAGCAGAACTGGTAACTTCTTTCCACCCAGCAGCTGTACCTAAATTGAAATTTAATATTCCATTTCCTCCACATCTTAATACATAACCACTTCCTGAATTTTCATCTGAATCTTTTCCAACAATTGTGTTTTCCCAAGAATTTGCGTTAAAAGCAGTAGGCTTTACCCATGCTTCAATCGAAAAATTTGTAGTAAAATCAAGGCTGTTATTATCAGGAATAGAAATATAATCATCAGCTCTATCAAAATTTAAATAACCATCTTCAGTAATACTATATAATGTTGAGTTAAAACCTACATCACTTCCATTTACAGTAGAATTAGTTCCTAAAGTAGTATTTGTGTGGCTAACTTCAACAATAATGTTCGAAATCCCGTCCCAATTATAAGGAGTAGTAAAGTTGAAAGAGTTTGTACCCAAAGTTAAGTTAGAATTGTAGTGAAACACTTCAGTAAATCCAGTAGTCTCAGGTGTAGTTAGATTAGGTTGAACAGTATTTTTAATCTTAATTGTAAGGTGATTAGCATTACTACCTAAAGAGTTGATGTCAAGTTTTAATTTATCAATATTCCCAGAAGTTAATCCAGCAGTTGTCAATTCAGCAGCAGTAAATAAATATTGTGTTTTTGAATTAGAAATAGATGAATTTAAAGGATGATTTACAGTCAAACTTCCTGAGCCGAGAGTATAATCCGTTTCGCTCACAGTGTTGTCATAAACAATATAATCTTGATAAGATTGGTAATAAGTATTTGTAGGGATAGTGGTGTAAAATATTGAGTCTGGATATATTCCATTTACTCCATAATAAGGCTGACCTATATTTTTGTATTCATATAAATTGGTATAAGTAGTATAATCCCATTCCCCACAAGTATATCCATCTTGAGTTGTTGCGGCATCACACTTTAAAGTGTAATACATTAATATTTTCTGATATTCATTGGTATCTGAAGGGAAGACATACCATCCTCTTCTCTTTGTAATATCACTAAATTCTAATGTTTGTACAACTGTAGTGTCTTGTGAAAAGGAAGGCGTTACAGTTAAAAAAATGGTTAAACCAATTAATAGAAGTTTTAAAGTTTTCATATAAGATAAATTTAGTATGAGTGATTAAAAATAGTAATTAATATAAGCTCTAGAGGTATATTGCCTTGCAAATTAATAAGTGTGTAAATAGGGGTATAACTGAGTAAAATTCTAAACCTGTACAGGTGTTTATTCACTTTTTTAAATTTGTTTATTTTTAAACTAAATTTTTGAAAGATTGGAATAATGACAAAAAATGAAGTAGCAAAAAAAGTGATTGATAGAATGTATGAAAATGATGCATTTAGTAAATGGTTGGGAATTGAAATTGTATCTATTGATGTTGGTTCTTGTCAATTACAAATAATGGTAAGAAAAGAAATGCTAAATGGATTTGCTATTGCTCATGGAGGTATTACTTATAGCTTGGCAGATTCAGCTCTTGCTTTTGCTTCAAATTCTTATGGACAAAAAAGTGTATCTGTAGAAACCTCAATTTCTCATACCGTTTCATGTAAAGAAGGAGATGTTTTGATAGCCACTGCAAAAGAACTTTCATTATCGAATAAAATTGGAATTTATGAAGTTATTATTGTGAATCAAGAAAATAAAATAGTTGCTCTTTTTAAAGGAACAGTTTACAGAACTAGTAAAGATTGGGATGTTTAAGACTTAATTGTTTTTTTATAAACGTCCATCATCTTTTTTGTAAGCACTTCGGCTGAAAAATTATTCAAAGCATACTGATATCCTTTTTCAATCATTTCTGACTTTAAATCTTTTTCAGTTACAACTCTTTCTATGGCTTTAGCCATTTCTTTACTGTCGGTTGGGTTAATGTAAAAAGAATTTGGCCCTCCAGCTTCAGGTAAAGAAGATGTGTTAGAAGTAATAACAGGAGTTTTACTCAATAACGCTTCGATAACGGGCAATCCAAAACCTTCATATAGTGAAGGGTAAATAAATACTTCAGCATTTTGATAAAATGCTTGAAGATCTTTATTGTTTTTTACGTCACTTCTCCAATGAATTAAATCTTCAAGCTTATTGTTTTTTATTAACTCAAGAAGTTCACTCTGCTCTCGAAGTTTTCCAACAATAACTAAAGGTAGTTTTAATTGATTAGGTAAATATTGATAAGACTCAATAATTACTTTTAGGTTTTTCCGTTTTTCAACGCTCCCAACAAATAACAAATACTTACTAGGAAGTTTATATTCTTGGGTTATTTTATCAACTACTTGCTGTTCTTGTAGTTTATAATAAATAGGATTACAACTTTGATAAACAACATCAATTTTAGTTGAATCAATACCATAAAAATTTACAATGTCATTTTTTGTACTTTCACTAATAGCCACTATACGAGTAGCATTTTTGCAGCTTTGTTTAAATTTTAAATCATAAATCTTTCTATCAAAAGCAGGATAGGTGTTAGGATAATGCTTAAAAATTAAATCGTGTATGGTAACAATACTTCTAATACCTGATTTTTGGATATTAAAAGGAAGTTCGTTACTTAATCCATGGTATATTTCAATATTATCTTTTTGTAATTGTTTAACAACTGAATAACTTCTCCAATAAGATTTTAAAATACTTTTAGGTGTAATTTTTTTGAATGCTGAATTTTCAATAAAAAATGAAGTTTCAGGAGTACTCTTTATTTTTGGAGAGTAAAGATTATATTCGTTTTCAGGATAATAATAAGATAGGTTTTTCAATAAAGTTCTACTATAATTACCTAAACCAGTAAAGTTGAAAAAGAGTCTTTTAGAATCAAAACCTAACTTCATTTTATGCAGGTTTAAATATTTTTTTATCAGCATAAAAAGTCCCAAAAGGAAGAACTGAAGCAATAAGAGCTATAAAGGTTTGTTTAAAATTCCATTTTAAAAGTTCTCTAACAATTATTACCAAAACTATATAGGCTATAAAAAGCACTCCATGAGCCATGCCAACAATTTGAACCATTTCAGGTTTGTTAAACATATATTTTAAAGGCATAGCAATTCCTAATAATATAAGGAATGATAACCCTTCTAGTAAAGCAGTTATTCTTAAAATTTTTATCATAGTTATAATTTTCGAAGAAGCATTAATCCATCCCTAACAGGGAGTAGAACATTTTGTACACGACTATCGTTGTGCACCATTTTATTAAATTCTATAATTGCTTTTGTGTCAATATCGTTTTCGGTTAACGGTTGAGTTACTTTTCCATTCCACAGCACATTATCAGCAATAATATACCCACCAGAGTTTAATTTATCAAATACTAAGTTAAAATAATTTGAATAATTTGATTTGTCAGCATCAATAAAAACAAGATCATACTTTTTGTCTAATGAAGGAATAATTTCTAAGGCATTCCCAATATGGCAAGTGATTTTATTCGAAAAACCAGATCTATCTAAATACTTCTGTACTAACGGTTGTAATTCTTCATTAATATCAATAGTATCAATATGTCCTTCGCTAACAAGTCCTTCGGCAAAACATAACGTAGAATATGCTGTAAAAGTTCCTATTTCAAGAATGTTGGTTGGTTTAATCATATGGCTTAACATGCTCAAAATTCTTCCTTGCATATGTCCTGATAACATTCTAGGGTTTAGAATTTTTTCCCAAGTTTCATGATTAAGGTTTTGCAGTAATTCACTCTCTTTTTCTGAATGAAGTGCGGTATAATCTTCTATTTCTTCAGGTAAAAAATTCATTATTTAGTTGGTTTATAGATTAATGAACTTAATTGATCTTTTGCAAAAACTTCATTAGCAATATCAATAATATTTTCTGATGTAAGTTTATTTATTTTATTATAGACCGTCTCTAACGAATCTACTTTATTGAAAAAAAGTAAACTTTTGCCCATGCCGAGCATAACATTTACTTTGCTTTCTTCTGATAAAGTTATTTGACCAATTAATTGTTGTTTAGCTTTTTGTAATTGAGAGGCACTTAGTTTTTTTACTCTCAATAGATTTAATTCTTTATGAACCAAAGCTATACTTTTTTCTAAATGCTTTGTATCAGTACCTAAGTAAATACTAAATAAACCAGAGTCGGTATAAGAAGTGTAGCTAGATTCGATATTATAGGTAAAACCATACTTTTCACGAATACCCATATTCAATCGGCTATTCATAGCTGGACCACCTAAAATATTATTTAGTAATATAAAGCCCGTATTATTTTTGTCTTTACTGCTATAGGCAACGTTTCCTAGCATATAGTGAGCTTGATAATTATCTTTTTCTATTTCTTTAGTAAAAACATTATAATTTGTAAATCTTGTTCTTTTTTTTGATGAACTTGTTTTAAGAGGTTGATTTAAATATTTATCAATAATTGTTTTTATCTTTTTCTCAGTAAAATCACCAACAACACTAAATATAATTTTATTGGTGGCAAAATTTCTATCTATAAATTTGAGAATGCTTTCTCTATTAAATGATTTAACAGAGTCAACCGTTCCTAAAATATTCATTCCTAGAGGATGATTTTTAAAAATTAACTCTTCGAAATCATCATAAATTTGTTCAAAAGGACTGTCTTGATAAGAGTAAATTTCATCAATAATTACATCTTTCTCTTTTTCTATTTCTTTTTCTGGGTAGGTTGAATTAAATAAAATATCGCTTAATAATTCTGTAGCTCTTTCAAAATATTCTGTAGTAAAAGAAGCATAAACACAAGTTTTTTCTTTGGTGGTGTAGGCATTTAATTCCCCTCCAACATTATCAATTCTGTTTAAAATGTGATGAGCTTTTCTATGTTGTGTGCCTTTAAAAATAGAATGTTCAATAAAATGAGCTAAGCCATTTTCTTTAATTTTTTCATCTCTCGTTCCTGTATTTATAATAAAACCACAATGAGCAACCCTATTTTTTATAGGTTTATGAATTACTCGAATTCCATTTTCTAATTCATACAAATTGTACTCCATTCCTTACTATTATTATAATTGCGGCAAATATACTTTCAATTTTTTATAAGTAGTGTTAATAACTCGGTTAATAATTGAGAAAAATGTTAATAACTCTATCTTCTTTTTTCTACTACTTTAGTCAATTATAACTGTATAATTCTGATTTTAAAATGATTAAATTTAAGTTCTTACTTCCCTTATTTCTTTCATTCCTCACGGTTAATTTCGTTTACGGACAGGAAACTCTTTCTGCAAAAGATGAAAAAAGTATTCTTCAAAAAGCAGAATCATACTATTTTGATGAAGATTTACAGAATATACCTAAGGCACTAGAATTTTTTAAACAATTAGCTGAAAGTAAACCTAACGACCCTTATTATAAGTTAATGGAAGGTATTTGCTACACTTTTTTTAAAAATAAAAAAGGAATTGCACTCGAAAAATTGTTAGCTGTTAAAAAAAGTAACCCTGAATTTAATGAAGTAAACTTTTATCTAGCAAGAGCTTACGCTGTAAATAGAATGTTTGACCAAGCAATTGATACTTATGAAGAATATATGTCGGCGGAAGGTGTGTCTGATGAACAAAAAGGAGAAGCTAGACAAAATATAATTTATTGTCAGAATGCAAAAAAATTCACGAAAGATAGTTTAGGAGTTGATATAGTAAGTATAGGTTCTCCTATCAATACAGACTTTTCTGAATATGTGCCTGTAATAACCTCGGACGAAACGATGATGATTTATACTTATAGAGGAGAAAGGAGTAAGGGAGGATTGATGGATAAATCGGGAAAACCAGACCCAAGAGGGGAATATTATGAAGATATTATGGTTTCATATAAGGTTGGTAGTGATTGGATAGAACCAGAAAGTATTGGGGACAATATTAATACTGTTGGGCATGATGCAAGTATTGCTTTATCAGTAGACGGTCAACAACTTTTTATATACAAGAGTACGAAGAAAGATAATGGTGATATTTATATGAGTCTGTTGGATGGTGATAGTTGGACAAAAGCAGAGCGATTGAAAGGAGAAGTGAATACTGAAGCTTGGGAAGGAAGTGCGAGTTTATCGAGTGATGGGAAAACACTTTATTTTTCAAGTAATAGAGAAGGTGGTTTTGGAGGTAGAGATATTTATTCTGCTGAATTAAAGCCAGATGACACTTGGGGTAATATTCGAAATTTAGGTCCTGTTATTAATACAAAATTTGATGATGACGCTCCTTTTATACATCCTGATAGGAAAACCATGTATTATAGCTCTAAAGGACATAATAGTATGGGAGGATATGATATATTTTACACCTATTTAAACAGTGATGGTTGGGATGAACCAATGAATGTTGGTTATCCAGTAAATAGTATTGATGATGATAGGTATTATGTACTTTCAGCTGATGCTAAAACAGGATATTACTCATCAGCAGGGAGAAGTGAAAATGGTACTCACGATATATATACAGTGTCGCCAGGACATTTTGGGAAAAGACCAATTTTAGCTTTGGTTGTCGGTGTAGTTAATGCAGATGGTAAACCAGCAGAAGCAGATATAACAGTTACAAATGAAAAAGATGGAAGTGTAGAAGGTAAATTTAAGTCCAATTCATCTTCAGGTAAATATATGTTAGCATTAACTCCAGGTAATAAATATAAAATTGCAATAGAGGTAGAAGGTTATGATACAAGGATAGATTATATTGATGTTCAATCGTTAGAGACGTATGTTTCAGTTGAACATGATTTTAATTTAAGTTCAAAACAAGTTGTTGAGGAAGTTTCGAATTCAAACGAGGATATTTTGCAAGGGAAAATAGATAATCAAATTAAAAAATATAGAAAAGAAAGTACCAAAGAAGGATATGAGGAAATGGTTTACAATAAAGTGCTGAAGGAAAAAGGGGATATAGAAGAAGAAGGTGTTGAATATTTTATTGAAACAGAGGGAGTAGATAGAGTTGGACCTTTTAAAACGTTATTAGCTGCTGAAATCAAAAAACAAAATATAATAAAAACTAATCCAGAACTTAAAACATCAAAAATAATGGTAAATGATAATGGTAGCTCTAAAACTATTAAGCAACATTATTCAACTGATTTTATTAAAACGGATTTCTTAGATGATGTAACAATACATGACCAAATTACTAATCCAGATACTACTGTAAAAACAAATGTTATTGATGATAAAACCGCAGTTGATTTAGTAGATAATAATAATGTAGCATTGGAAAAAGATAAAGGTTTAGTTGATGCTGCTGCTAAAAATATTGCTGGGCTTACATTTAAAGTTGAATTAGCAGCTGTTAAAAACCCCGAAGATTTTAAATTAGCACATTTAGAAAAGTATGGAAAAATTACCGCCAAAACATATCCTGATGGGATGACTAGATATACGTTTGGTCCATTTAAAACTTTAGAAGAAGCAGAAAGTTTTAGGCAAGATTTAACTAAGAAAGAAAAAGAATCTCAAGATGCGTTTGTAACTGTATTTGTTTTTGGACAACGTAAGGTGTATGAAGATTTACCTGAAAAGCAAAAACTCGACTTAGCAACTACTCCGTGTGAAACTAACTTTGTTGATTTTTCTGAATTTGTGGGTAAAGATTTAAATGATGTTAAAATATATACTTCATTATTAAAAAAAGGTGGTAAATCTTGTGCAGAAGGATTGGAGTTTAAGGTTCAAATTGCCGCATATCGTTTTCCTAAAAATTATAAGTGGAATCATTTAAAAAAATATGGAGAACCAACAATTTTAAATTATCCAGATGGTATCACAAGATTTACTCAGGGTGTTTTTGTTACTATGAAAGAGGCGGAAGTATTAAGACAAAAAATTATCAAATCAGGACAAAAAGATGCCTGGATAACTCCATTTTATAAAGGAAAAAGGATGCTCCTAGAAGAGTTAATAAAGAATAATTTTTTCGGAAAGAGTATTAATTAATCAAATAGAAAAAAGCCACCTAAATGGGTGGCTTTTTTCTTTCTTTTTTGTACTAATGAAGTGTATTGTTTAATTTCGGTCTGAAATTTGTTTTTGAAAATATATAAAAATATATTTATGATGAAAAAAAGTGTAATAATTATAGCGTTAATGCTATTGAATTTAGTTTTATTCTCTCAAGAAAATTTGGTGCCTAACCCCATATTTAAAGATGTAGCTAAAAAAGTTAAAAGCGAAGGTCAAATTGAGTTAGCTACTCCTTGGATATCTCCATCATTGGCTCCAGCTGATTTATATATATCAGATACTAAAAATGCACTTATTGGAGTGCCTAACAATGGTTATGGAGAAGAAGATGCAATGGAAGGCGATAATTACGCAGGTTTTGTAGCTTACGGTTATAAAGGGAAAGAGGCTAGAAGTTATTTGCAAGCAAAATTAACGAGTAAACTTGAAGCTGGGAAAGAATACTGTGTAACCTTCAATGTCAGTTTAGCAGATTTATCAAAATATGCTACTAATTATTTGGGAGCATACATCTCTAAAGATGCAGTTTCTGCAAATAATACAGATCCACTTCAATTTGAAGCACAAATTGTAAGTAAAAAATTAACGGTTTACGAAAAGCAGTATTATTGGGTGCCAGTATGTGGTAAATATAAGGCAAATGGTGATGAAGAATATATTACCATAGGAAATTTTACTTCTGATGAAAAATTAACATTAAAAAAAGTAAAAAGGCCAAGAGGTTTTACTTCACCACAAACTTATGATGCATATTATTATATTGATAATATTTCTGTTGTGGCATTCGAAGAAAAAGAGAAATGTGATTGTGATGCTATCCCAGGTATGGAAAAAGCAGAAACGGTAAGTCGTAACTTTAATAGTGAAGCGAACTCAGAATTAAATAAAACAAAAATTATAAATTCTTATGGCTCTACGACTGAAGTAAATACAAATGCGACTGTTGTAGATGACAACTCAAATGAATTAACAATATCATTTAATCCTAAATCATTTTCTATAGTAGGAGAAACGACAAAAACACTTGATAAGTTAGTTGCTATGCTAAAAGAGTCACCAACTACAAAAATTTCAATTGCTGGTTACTTTGATGCTTCTGAAAAAGATATAGAAAAATTGGATGCAAAACGAGTAATGAGTGTTTATAAGTATGTTGTTTCAAAAGGTGTTAAAGCCAACTTAATAGAAAGGTCGATGGAAGGATTAGGTACGAATAAAGATATTTTAAAGAATACAATTGTTCGTATTGAAATATTGAGAGAGGAAGAAGAGGAAGAGTAGATGTTTATAGATTATTCTGGAAAGAGGTCGTCTAAAAATTACTTTTTAGACGATTTTCTTTTTGTCCACTTTTTTATTGCAAGTCCATTTAGAATAAAACTTAGGAATTAGACAGATATTTTTTGAATACTATTTTCTAATTCCAATTTCCGTTTTTCGCCTAATTCCATATCAATATCTTTAAATTTAAAAAAGATAGTTTCTAGGTCATGTTCTTCCAATAAACTTTCAGCTAAAACAAATAATTCTTCATTTTCTGCAGCAATATGGTCTAGTAAATCGTTACAATATTCTTGCAATAAATTATATGATTTAGGAAAATCGTTTTCATCCAATGCTTCTTCAATTTCTCTGGTATAATCTCTAAAGCTTTCGTGATGTTCTTTAAATTCATCTATAATTTCTTGTAATACAAAATCAGGGTGATTTTTAATTGCAGGAAATAACACATCCTCTTCTTTTCGGTGATGATATCCATCAGCATATTCTCTGAAAAATAGAATTAGAAAATCTACTAATTCAATATAGCTAGGAGTATCTTTCTCCCACATACCATCAGCATTTTTAATGATGTATTCTGCTTTCATAATAATGTTATGCTCGGCATACATTACACTTAAAGGGTTGTTTTCCATTGTTTATATTTTTAATAAAAGAACTATTAATAATATCAAAATTAACTATAAAAATAATAAAAGATAAGAATATCTTCTATGTAAATTTTAGGTTAATTTTTCAAAACTTTTGTTTAAATAAACGCTTATCATTTCTCTACGATATTTACGCGAATACATGTCATTATCAACAGCACGAGAACCTTTAATGGCTTGTTTTATTAATGATGCTTTATCATCGTTTATAGTGCCTTCAACCACAACTGGTTTAGGGTCAACTCCAGCTAAAGCTATTTTTAATTTTCCATTTTTATCTATCGCTACAGCAGAAGTTAAAGAGGTAAATTCTAAACTTTCTCTTTCTCTTAGTTTATGAAAATCGGTTTTAAACCCACGATTTAAAGGAAGAAAAATTGCTGTTAAAATTGCCGTTTCAGACAAATTGCGAGGAGTAACACCATCGCCTGTGTAGATATCTTCTAGTTTAACTTTTTTTGTTCCGTCTATATCTAATATTTCTATTTCTGCATCCATTGCAATTAGAGCAGGAGCAGTATCAGAAACCAATTCAGAAAAGCAAGCATTTTTACCTTGTGTAGCAATACAAATATCGCCATCACATTTTAAGCAATAACCTACAGCTTCTCTCCACCATTCACTTTGGTTGTAAAATAAACAACGGTTTTCGCACAAAACATTACCGCCAATTGTTGCTGTTTTTCTTAATAGGGGAGCACCGACTTTTAATGCAGCCTCAATTAACATTGGAAACTCAGTTTTTATGTCTGAATTAAACTTCAGTTCTTCCAAAATTTCTAAAGCTCCAATTCTTAAAAAGTCACCTTCTTTAGTAATTCCTTTTAGTTCTTTAATTTTTGAAATATCAATTAAGCAAGACGATTCTTCATTACCTTGAAATCGATTGACCATTACGTCAGTTCCACCAGCTAAATATTTAAAAGCGCCTAAGTTTTGTCGTGCAAAAACAATGGCTTCGCTTACTGTGGTTGGAATTAAATATTGTTTTTCAGCTATCATAATTTTCTCTTTTCGTCATTGCGAGGTACGAAGCAATCTTATTGATGAGATTGCTTCACTCCATTACATTTCGTTCGCAATGACGGTTAATGATTTCTTTTTCATCGCTTTTAACACTTCCTCAGAGTTAATGGGCAAAGATGTAACCCGAACACCAACTGCATCATAAATTGCATTGGCAATTGCTGGAATTACTGGATGTATAGCACCTTCGCCACATTCCTTTGCTCCAAAAGGTCCTTCAGGATCAATGGTTTCTATAATGTTAGTATGAATTGGCGGAGTATCTTTTGTTGTAGGGATTTTATAATCTACCAAGTTTCCATTTACCAATAAACCGTCTCTAAATTTCATTTGCTCGCTCATAGCTTGCCCTAAGCCCATGTGCCACGAACCTTCTAGTTGTCCTTCTACAGCTAATGGGTTGATTGCTTTTCCAGCATCATGAGCTCCCCAAATATCTACCACTTTTACGTGTCCTGTTTCTTCATCAACTTTTACTTCGGTAATAACTGCTCCAAAACTATATGATGGGCTTAAACCAGCACCAGCACCTTTAAAATCTCCACCCAATTTAGGTGAGTTATAAGAGCCAGAAGTGTTTAATGCACCAACTTTTCGTGTGGCATTTTCTATGGCTTCACTCCAAGTTAAATCAACTTTTCCGTCATTACTAAATACTCTTTCGTTTTGGATGTTCAATTCAGCTTTATCAACTTCGTTTACTTTAGCCACAGCATCCAATACTTTTTCTCTCAAGTTTTCTGCAGCTTGTTTGGCAGCGTTTCCAGCCATAAAGGTTACTCTACTCGAATAACTTCCTAAATCAATAGGGGTAAGGGTTGTATCTGCAGCCACAACAAAAATGTTATCCATACTTAGGCCTAACACTTCGGCTACGATTATTGCTAACATGGTATCACTTCCTTGTCCGATATCACTTGCTCCCGATGTAACTAAAACTCGTCCATCTAAATCTACTTTTAAATGCACTACCGACTGCGGATATTGATTCCAATGGATGGGTAAAGCACTTCCTGAAATAAAGAACCCACAAGCCACACCAATTCCATGTCCTTCTGGTAATTTTTTATATTTTTCTCCCCATTTTGAGCGTTCCATTACTGCTTTTAGTGATTCTACACTTCCGTTAGAAGTAATTCTATATTGTCCAACAGTTAATGATTTTTCGTCTAAAAAGTTTTTTAAACGTAACTCACAAGGATCCATTTTAATTTCTTCGGCTAATCGGTCAATAATGGTTTCTACAGCATATCGAGAGTTAACTGCTCCGTGTCCACGCATTGCTCCACATTGTGGTTTGTTGGTGTAAACTCTGCGTGTTCTAAAACCGAAGTTATCTATTTTGTATGGTGCTTGTAATAATACTCCGTTGTAGTAGGAGGTAACCACTCCAAAACTACCGTAAGCACCACCTTCAATTATAATGTCAGCATCTAATACTTCAAACTTACCATCATTAGAAATTCCCATTTCCATACTCATGGTGGTTGGATGCCTTCCATGATTAGTCAAGAAGACTTCTTCTCTGTTGAATCTCATTTTTACTGGTTGTCCCAATATTCTTGATAAATGAGAGATAATAATTTCATGAGGGAAAGGATCTGATTTACCGCCAAAACCTCCACCAACAGTTGGTTTAATAACTCGAACTCTGTTCATTGGTACTTCCAATACTTTGGCTAAGTAGCGGTGTAAGTAATGAGGAACTTGAGTAGCTGTAATTATGGTTAACCCATTTTCATCCCACCAAGCTGTAGCAGCGTGTGGTTCTGTAAAACCGTGATTAATTCCTTGAAAATCGAAATCAACTTTTATCTTATGGTCAGCTTTAGCTAAACCATCTTGTTGGTCGCCAAAACGTAATTCAGCTTTTTTATGTATGTTATTGTTAAACCTACAATGGTCATGAATTTGTTCATCTGTGCCTACATCCTCGCACGATTCTTTCATATCGAAAAACGGACGAATAGGAGTATAATTAACTTTAATTAATTTACATGCTTCTGTTGCTATTTCTTCTGTGTCAGCAGAAATTGCAACTACAATTTCTCCAATATATCTGGTTTTTTCAACAGCCATTGCTGTCTCATCTTGTGAAATCGGTAAAACTCCAAATTTGATTGGCAATTCTTTTCCTGTTATAATTGCTCTTACTCCTGTTAGAGCTTCTGCTTTACTGGTATCAATTGAATTGATTTTTGCATGAGCATGCGTACTTCTTACAAACTTGGTAAATAATGCATTTTTAATCTGAATATCATCTGCATAATCTGCTGAACCTTGTACTTTTTTAGTAGCTTCAATGTAAGGGCGACCTTGTCCTACACGAGCCCACCCCAACCCTCCCGAAGGGAGGGAGTTAGTAGCTAGGTTCTCTCCCCCTTTGGGGGAGTCGGAGGGAGTATCTTGTACATACGACTCCACCGCTTCTATTATTTTTTTATACCCTGTACATCTACATAAATTACCAGATAAAGCTTCTTTAATTTCATCGGTAGTTGGAGTTGGGTTTTTTTCTAAAAAGTCCAACGAAGTCATAATCATACCAGGTGTACAATAACCACACTGAATAGCTCCCTTCTCTACAAATTTTTCTTGTAGCTTATGGAGTTTGTTTTGGTTAGCAACACCTTCTATAGTCGTAATTATACTTCCTTCACAACGCATAGCAGGAGTTACACAACTCTGTACAGCTTTTCCATCTACAAAAACAGTACATGCACCACAACTTGCTTGTTCACATCCAACTTTAGTTCCTGTTAATTGTATTTTTTCTCTCAATACTTTTGATAGAGTATCATGAGGTTTTACAATTACTTGATACTCTTTTCCGTTAACGGTTAATTTTATTATTTTCATCCTTTTCAGGTTTAGTAATAGTTAATTCGTTTTTCTATTATCCTCTGCTTGAACCTTTCTTTTTACCCGAAATTTTATGAATAAACTACATGCAATTGCTGTTTGAGCAAAAAAGAAATGATTGCGTATACAGTTATAATTGAGTCATTTGTAATGATTCGTGAAAATTTACACGACAAGTAAAGTTGTATATTTTTTGCAAAAAAAAATATGATGCTTATCACATTTTCGGAAAGAAAAAAAAGCTTTTTTAAGTGTTTTTCTTTTTTATTAAAATGCTTAATAATGGTAAAGAAATCATTAGAATACCAATTAGAATACCATACCCTGCAGCTAAAAATGCGTACATATAGGGTTGTAGTGTGTTTTGCATTTTACCAAAGCTAGATGGATTGTCTATAAAATACATCCAAATACTTTTTTCTACACCTCCAAGTAATAAGCATACCCAAAAAATACCAAGTGAAACATTAAAAATCCAATAACCTGCTTTAAGTAATTTAGCATATTTAGCTAAATAGGTAGGATTTTCTCTATTAGTGATAAAAAATACAGAGGCTAACAAAATAGTAGTGTTAATGCCAATTGTTGTTCCCATAGAATGGGCTACAGTTATGTGGGTTCCATGGGTAAATAAATTGATGTATGGAATAGAAATTAATAATGCAACAATAAGATTAACAAACACCCAAAAATCGGTTGCCATTAAAAATTTATAAGACATACAATTTTCCTCCTTTTTTTCTTGAGAGAGGGAACGTTTCCAATCTAGTATTATGCTAATTAACACAACCCATTCGGTCATGCTAATGCCATAAGCTAAATACCTAACCCAAGGTTGGGTTGGCACGATGTAGGTATGATGAGCCCACCCTAACATTAGATTGGTTAATCCTAAAAAATAGAAGAAAAATGTCTTTTTACCTCGTGCTATGTTTTCATCATCTTTAATTTTCGACATTAAAAAAATAGCTGTTCCATAAACCAACATGTTCCAACAACCAGCTAGAGAACCGTAAGATTTCCATTGCACGGTAATGTCTTTAATAAAGTTTTCACGGAAATAAGGAATCATCCAAAAATTAGTTTCAGCCAAATGATACATCATAAAAGCAATTCCTGTTCCCCACATCCACAAATAAACAGGCCAACCTTTAATTTGTTTGACTACTGTTTTAAAATAATTGATACAAAATAAAATCCATCCTAATAAAATAGGAATAGAAATAATAGGAGCATAAGCAAAATACTCTCTTCCACCCATTTTGCCAGTAGCAAAAGAACCATAAATGGCTATTGCACAAAGAATAAAAAGGACAAGATGTGTTGCTGCTAGTTTTTTTGAAAATAGATTTAGTTTTAACACATTAGAGAGGTAATAATAAATACCTCCAGTAGCACAAAGAATTATCCAGCCAATTACTGTACTAACATGGAACGGTCGCATTTTGTTAAAAGCAATTACATCTTTTAAAAAATCGGGTTTTACATATTGAATCCCTGCTAATGTTCCGAAAATAGCACCAACTATTAAAGCTAGTAATGATAGCGTGATAAATATGAAGGAGATTTTTTTCATTATTGATTTTTATATTTCATATCAACCCAACCATTTGCTTTTTTATCAGCTTCAACAATAGGGTAGTGACCTGTTTGATCCACTTCAGTTAAAAATTGAGCTATGGCTTCTTTTTCTTCTTCTGTAAAGTTGAATTTTGGCATTGTTTTTATTCCGCTGTTCAGAAAAGCTTTTACATATTCAGCACCTTTGTTTTTTGCAGAAATTACGTTGGTTAAATCTGGACCTAAATATCCTCCCAAGCCATAAAATTGGTGGCATGCAGTACAGTTATTCTCTTGGTAAAGTTTTTCACCTTTTATGGCTTGTTCTGACATTAAAGGGGTATTGTTGGATGTTCCTTGCGTGTAAATAATAATATTATATACAATGAATATAACCACTAATATGGTCATAATCAGCTTATTTTTATGTGTAAGATTTTTATTCAACGAGATACCTAAAATAGGTGCAAAAATATAAAAAATTATAGACCAGCACCTATACTTTTTCCACCATCTACATAAATAGTTTGTCCCGTAATAAAGTTAGTATTGGAATCGCAAAGAAAGGATACAGCATTAGCAATGTCTTCAGGCTGTCCCATTGTTTTTGTGGGTTGTGCTTCTATTAGTTTTTCTTGAACGTCTTTTGGTAATTTTTGAGTTAAAGGAGTATCAATTAATCCTGGAGCAATAGCATTTACTAAAACACCATATTTCCCCAGTTCTAATGCTAACACTCTTGTTAATCCCACAACCCCAGCTTTAGATGCTGAGTAATTAGATTGCCCTCTATTTCCTAACCAAGCCCTTGAAGCGATATTTACAATTCGTCCTCTTTTTTGGTCTCGCATTAATGTACTAGCAACTTTACACATTAACCAAGTTCCTTTTAAGTTGATATCCACCACTTTGTCAAAATCCTCTTCAGGCATTTTCCAAATAACATTGTCACGAATAATTCCAGCATTATTGACAATTGCATCCACACCTCCAAATTCAGTAACTACAGATTTGAAAAGATTTTCTACTTCTTTATGCTTACTAATATCACAGGAGATAAATTTTGCTGAATTACCTAACTCTTTAGCTAATGCAGTTCCGTTTTCATTATCTACATCAACTAAAATAGCAAAGTAATTATCATGCACCATTCTTTCAGCAATAGCTCTCCCTATTCCTTTTGCTGCTCCAGTTATTATTACTACTTTTTTATCCATTCTTTATTTCAATTAATTTTGCCAATATGCTGATAGCGATTTCTTCAGGACTTTCAGCACCTATATTAATACCCATTGGCATATCTATTTTATCTAATGTTCTTTTACTCGCTAATTTCCCTTCTTCAAACATTTTTTTAGTGATTTCTACTTTTCTCTTGCTACCAATCATACCTATGTATGCGTGAGGTTGATTCATACAATAGGATAAAATGTCTCTATCATGTGAGTGTTCGTAAGTCATTATCACAACATAGGTATTTTTATCAAAAGGCAAAGAGGTTAATACTTTTTTATAATCCAGATTTAATTTATTGATTTCTTCAATATTAAGATCATCAATATATTCTTTTCTATCGTCAATTACATAAATGTCAAAATCGAGTTGATTGGCAAATTTTGCTAAAGCTTTACCTGTATGACCAGCACCAAATATGTATAATCTGTTCATCTTTTTTATAGGTTCTATGTAAATTTCAACACTACCTCCACAGCACATATTGTGTTGGTGTAGTAAGTCATGTTTAAAGAGTTTTGGTTCATTCTGTTTTATTTGAAAAAGTGCATTTTCAATTACTTGTTTTTCAAGACTTCCTCCTCCAATGGTTCCAATTATTTTTCTGTCTTCTTTTACAATCATCTTTGCTCCAACCTTACGTGGAGTTGATCCTTTAGTGTTTACAACTGTACACAAGGCTGCAGCTTTATTGCTACTTCTCAATTTTTCTATTTCAGAGTACAGGTTCATAAAATAGAGTTTCTAAATCTTTAGGCGTATTAATATTAATAAGAATGGTGTTGGAATCTACATTCACATATTTTTTCTTGAATTTTGAAAAAACATCTTTTAACGTGTTGTACTTCTTGTAGTTGCTTGTAATTTCAGTTTTAACATTTTTATTGATAATTACAGGGTGTCCACCAATGTCATTGTATGTTGGGATAATAATTTCTTGATTTTCAATGTCAGCTAGTAATTCTGTTAAAACTTTGTATTCAACAAAAGGATTATCAACATTATGAATAATATTGAATACCGAAGAAGAATGCGATAATCCTAGTTGAAGAGAATGTAACCTTCCTTTATCAACTTGATTGTTTTTAATGATAATTGCTTTTTTATTTATTGCTAAAAAATCTTCTTCCCAATCGTTTTGAGTAAACTCTTCATTCAAAACGACAATAATATTATCAATACCAAATTGTCGGTAGCTTGTTATAATATCGTTTAAAAATGTAATCCCACTTTCTTTTTTTAACCATGGCTTAGGATGCCCCATTCTGGAAGATCTTCCTCCAGCCAGTATAATTAGGGATAAATCTATATTGTCAGTATTCAGTTTCATATAGCACTAAATAAAACATTTTAGTTATTTTTTTATATGATTTAGGTCATGTTTAAAAATAAGAGGAAGTATATTGTTTGTGAAAAAAAAACCTTCTGAGTTATCAGAAGGCTTTAGTCGATTTGAGCGGAGAAAGAGGGATTCGAACCCCCGGTACCTTACAGTACAATAGTTTTCAAGACTACCGCATTCGACCGCTCTGCCATTTCTCCGCTGCAAAAGTAGCAATACATTTTAAAAAACAACTTATTTTAACTAAAAAAATAACTCATTTTTTAAAATACCTTAGTAATCAGTTTTTTACCGTTAATTAAATATGAATGGTAACTTAATAGATTAATGTTAATTTTACAATATAAATTAGCTGGCATGAAAAAACTTATTTTATTATTATCGATTGGGTGTTTAATCAATCCATTTATTAAAGCAACAAATATTAAAGCAAACTTTACATATTGTTCTTTTTACAATCAAGAAAAAGGGTCTTATCTAGAAACTTACTTGTCTTTTGTTGGAGAATCGTTAATCTACACAAAGAATGAAAACGGTAAATTTCAAAGTGCGGTAGAAGTTGTTTTAATCTTTAAACAAGCAGATAAAATAATTGACTATAAAAAATATAATTTAATGAGTTATGAATACGAAGATTCATTGGTATTAAAAACAAACTTAATTGATCAACAACGTATTTCATTGCCTAATGGTGATTATGATTTTGAAATTAGTTTAAGAGATTTGAATAGTGATGAACAACCTTTTGTCAATATTCAAAAACTAAAAATAGATTACAATGAGGATACAATGAGTATTTCGGATATTGAGTTGATAGAATCATTTAAAAAAACAGAAACAAAAGGTATTTTAAGTAAAAGTGGTTTCGATTTATTACCTTATACATCTGATTTTTATGCTGAAGATTTTGATAAAATTGCTTTTTATGCTGAGGTCTATAATGCTTCAAAAACAATTGGAAAAGATGAATATTTTTTAATTAATACCTACATAGAATCGTATGAAACTAAAACGGTGGTAGGTAATTATAAAAGTTTTAAGCGTGAAAAAGCGAAACCTGTAAATGTGATTTTTAGTTCTTTTAATATCGAAAAATTACCTTCTGGAAACTATAGCTTAGTGGTAGAAGCTAGAAATAAAACAAATGAATTATTAGTCTCTAAAAAGATTTTTTTCCAGAGAAGTAATCCAAGTGTAAGTGCTTTATTAATTTCTGACGATTATATAAATTCGTTTGTAACAGACATGAGTGATAAGCAAATGGAAGACAATATTAAGTGTTTAATTCCTATATCTTCAAATGCTGAGCTAAGCTTTGCTGAAAATCAGTTAGGAGCTAGTGATCCTGAGCTAAAAAGACAATTTTTTTATAATTTTTGGTTGACTAGAAACCCTACAGACCCAGAAGAAGATTGGAAAAAATATAAAGAATTAGTTGATATTACTCAAAAAGAATATGCAACATCGATTAAAAGAGGATATGAAACAGATAGAGGTAGAATATTTTTAAAGCATGGAAAACCGAATACAATTAGTGAATTGAAAAATGAACCGAGTTCTTATCCCTATGAAATATGGCATTACTACAGTATTGAAGGAAGGAGTAATGTTAAATTTATTTTTTATAACCCTGATGTTATTTCAAATGACTACCCTTTATTGCATTCAACTTTGCCAGGAGAAATTTATAATACACAATGGAAAGTAGATTTACATAAACGAACAAATGCAACACGACAAATAGATCAAGAAAACCCAAGGGAATACGATCAAGACAAGACAAATGAGTATTTTGCTTTACCTAAATAGAAATTGTGTTGAACAGAGTTGCAGTAGTTATTTTAAATTGGAATGGTAAAGATTACTTAGAGGAATTTTTACCAAGTGTTGTTAAATATAGTGATGCTAAAGTATATGTAGCTGATAATGCATCAACAGATGACTCAATAAATTACATCAAAAACAATTTTACTGAAGTAGGAATAGTAATTAATAACAAGAACTATGGCTTCGCTGAAGGTTATAATGTAGCGTTGAAAAAAATTAATGCAGAGTATTTTGTATTGTTAAATTCAGATGTAGAAGTAACTGAAAATTGGATTGCTCCAATAATTCATTTAATGGATAATGACAAAAGCATTTCGGCATGCCAACCTAAAATAAAAGATTATAACAATAAAAATTATTTTGAATACGCAGGAGCAGCTGGAGGATTTATCGATTATTTAGGTTATCCTTTATGTAGGGGACGAATTTTTAATCATATAGAAGAAGATAAAGGTCAATATGATGATGTTGCTGAGATATTTTGGGCAACTGGTGCTTGTATGTTTGTTCGCTCTTCTGTTTTTAATGAGTTAGGAGGCTTAGATAATCACTTTTTTGCTCACATGGAAGAAATTGATTTGTGTTGGCGGATGAAAAATTCTGGGTATAAAGTAATGTATCACCCTGATTCTACAGTTTATCATGTTGGTGGAGGAACGTTGAATAAAATAAACCCTAAAAAAACATATTTAAACTTTAGAAATAATTTATTCTTATTGCATAAAAATTTACCCAAGCATAAGCGATTTAAAATCATTTTTACGAGGTTAATTTTAGATGGTCTGGCAGGTATTAAATTATTATTAGAAGGGAAACCAAGTCATACTTTTGCTATAATAAAGGCTCACTTCCATTTTTATAGCCACATAAAACAAAACAACGCCAAACGACTTAAAAAATACCAACCTAATATGATAGGTATTGTAAATAAAAACATCTTGTTTTTATCGTTTTTTAGAGGTAAAAATACTTTTAAAGAAATTATTGAAGCTTAACTCCCCCTCCCGATAGCTATCGGGATTGGAGGGGTTAGGGGTGGATTATTATTTATAAACAAGGTATTCTCGATAACAATCTTGTATTTGCTTAATCATTTCATAGCCATTCGATTTTTCGATAAAATCATCACTAAAATCACAATAAGCTTTAAAGTCTTTAATTATAAACTCATCCTCCAAATATGTAGCTTGTTTAATAACTTTGTTATTGAACTTCGTAGCTAAAAAAGCTTTATAACGGTCTCTAATAATCAATTGCTCATATCTACGTTTACTTTTTCCTTGTTTGCTAAAAGCTTCATATAACATCGAAATTCCACCACTAATTGTAATTCCAAGTCGCCCACCGTTATCAACATAATTATACAAATGCCCATTTAAAAATATCAATGGACTAATTTGCAAGGTAGAATCGTACAATTCTAATTCAGAAAAAGCATAACGAAACTCATTGAAATCTTTATAAGGGATTACCGTAAATTCATCTAAATCATAATTTTTAGGGGTAATATAAATTTTGGTTAATTCTTTATTCGCAGGAATTGAAATGGTATTGTATCCAATAGCTGAAATTTTAAGCGTATCGTTTTCAGCAACAATAAAAGAGAATGTACCATTATATTCTGAAACAACCCCATAATTAGTAAAGGTATTTATGATGTGAACAAAACCAACAGGAGTAGAATCTTTAGTAGTTAAAATGGTACTGTTTAACGTGAAAATAGACTGGGCTTTTAAACTAAATGAGTTTAAAAAGATGGCAAAAACAAAAAGTAAAGCGGTAATAAATTTCACATTATAAAAGTATTATAAATAAAATTATCAAAAAGTTAAAAAACTATAATTGAAAAGAATAAGCTCCATCATTATTTACCGACCAATAGTTTATGTTTAACTCTTCAGCTTCTGCTGTTAGTTTTTCGTTGGTAAAATTTGAGTTAGAAGAATCAATAATTAACTGTTTAAATCGATAAGATTTCATGATTTCACTTAAAGATGACTTATTGTTTTTAGTCCAAATTAAGAGGTCAACATTTAAGGGCTTACTAATAGAAGAGGCGTGTTGACTTTCATCAATAATTGCAATTTTGGTAGTGTAATATTGAAAGTAATTAAGTTTTGTAAACAGATTTTGATTAGAGATGCGATAAAGGTTTGATAATAAATGAGCTTTTTTTAATTTGTTTAAATCAACAACTTTTTCATTTTCAACACCTTCTTCTATCCAGTTATTTTTTACATGATACATTAACTTACTTTTATTAGTGTAGAGTTTAATGTCAGATAGCAGAATGTTATCTTTTCCATCAATAAAATTGATTGCAGAATAATTTGGGATATTGTAAATCATTATTTTTTTCTGAGAAGATTGATTAAACGTGTTAATTCCAAAATCGATTAAAAAAAGGATAATAAGTAGTTGACTAACAATTAAATATTTCATTTTTCTGAAAATAAAAAGTAGCACAAGTAATACAATAACAAGATAAATAATGAAGGTGTACTCAATAGGAAATCGAACATTCTCGGTAACAGAATAAGGTAAAACATCAATAAAATTAACGGAGCTATTTAATAACCATATTGCTTTATTTAATAAGTAAGCAACAAAATTACCAACATAAGGTACAGCAGAAAAAACAAATAGTGTAAGCCCTAAATATAGAATAATTACGGCTAAAGGAATTGCAAATAAATTAGAAATTAAGAAGTAGTTTGGAAATTGATGAAAATAATATAAACCCAAGGGGAATGTTGCTAGTTGAGCAGCTATTGAAACGGTAGTTAAATCCCAAATGTATTTTGTTACTTTATTTTTAGGAAGGTAAAAATTACTCAACCAAGGTTGAATAATAACAATGCCGGCTACAGCGATGTATGAAAGCTGAAAACCAACATCCATTATGTAATATGGATTATAGACAAGCAAAACAAATGCTGAAGCAGCTAAAGTGTTAAAAAAGTTAGCATTTCGTTTAGTTGCTTTACCAACAATAACAAAGCTAAACATAACTGAAGCTCTTAATACAGATGGAGATAAACCCGTAATTAAAGCATAACTCCATAGAATTAATAAAATAGCAAGCGTTTTTGTGATGTTTCCATATTTATATCTTTCTAAAAATTGTAATAAGTAATTAAAAATCATGAAAATAAGACCTACATGCAAACCCGAAACGGCTAAAATGTGCATTGCACCAGCACTAGAATAAGCACTTTTAAGTTGAGCATCAATATTGTTTTTATAACCTAAAACTAAAGCAGAAGCTACACCTAATTCATTGTCGCTTAATCCATGTTTTATGAAAATATTAATAAGATTGGTTCTAAGTTGATTGGCAAAAGTGTAGAGGTTGTTTTGACTATAGTTTTCAATAACTTTCCAGTTGTTTGATTTTAAATAGGATTGTTGATGAATAAGGTGAAAGGATAAATACTTTTTATAGTCAAATTCATTTGGGTTTTTAGGCTCAGGTATGTTTTCCAATTGAGGGCTAAACGAAATGTAATCTCCAAAGTTTAATTGTTGTGATAAAGAATCTTTTTGGATAAAGAGAATTACATTTCCATTGGTGGCTATCCAGTTGTTTCTTGTTTTTAAGCCTTTAATTTCAACGGTTATTTTAACTGTTTTTTCTTTAACTAAAGGAGGAGAAATAACTTCACCTATCATTACTTTATTGTCTGATTTGTTAAACTGGAAGGGTTGGTTTGAATTGGCTTTTAATAAAGTTAAACTATAGCCTAAAGAGAATAAGGTTAAATAGATTAAAACTCCAAACAGCCATTTTAACTTGTAGCTTGAGTTAATTTTTTTAATGGATAAAACGGTTACATATAAAGTAAATAAAACTCCAATAACAATAATTGAATAATGATTGTTAATAGGGAAATAAATAGCAGAAATAATACCCAATATAAAAGGTAGAATTAACCTTAAAAGTGGGATTTGTGCTATGCTCGGCATTCTAATTAAAATCTTAAATATTTATAACCGTTTATGGTATCAACCTTGTACTATTAAAATCAATAACCTAACTTTAAATAAAATTATAAATTATGAGAAAATTAACAATAGTATTTATCTCTTTATTTTTTAGTTTAAGCGTATTCTCTCAAGTAAGAGAGACAAATGATGGAGATTATAAAACGCTTTATACTATTTTAATAATTAAAGATGGTAAAGTAAACCATGTAATTAAAGAAGGAGCTCAAATTAGCACAAAAATAGACGGCAGAACAGTAAATGGAAGATGGTATTTTAAGGCATTTCCAGATGTTGTGTCGGTTGTTGGTAAAGACAAAGAAATATTAACCCAAATTGAATTAAACAAAGAAGAACCGTTAAGAATTGTTACGCCACAGCCAAAATCAGGACCAAGTATAGGTATTGGAGTAGGACCTGTTTCTGTTTCAAATTTTGGACCTGGTTATCAATCCTTTAATATGTCGAAGTACAAAGCGGAAATTGTTGAGCGATTAGAAACAAAAGAAGAAAAGTTAAGTAGAGAGTATTACGAAAAGAAAGAAGAGGAAAGAAAGGCAAAAGAGGCTGCTAAAGCGGCAAAGAAAGCAGCTAGGAAAAATAAATAAAGAATTTAATGGTTAAAAATATATTGATAAGAATAGTTGTATTGCTATTCTTTTTGCCTTTTGTTGGTTTTACTCAAAGCATAGAAGAGCAAATTAATTGGCTAAACAATCAAGTTGAGACTTTAGAAGCTAAAAAAGTTGAAGTTCAATCTAAGATAGATGAATTAAAACTTGAAAAAATAAGAAAAGATATTGCTGAAATTGGATTACCTAAACCTTTAGAAAGCGAAGAGGTAATATCTCACTTGGCTTATAGTTTAGTTTATGATGAGAACCATGAGCAAGCAAAATGGGTGGTTCATATTATTTCAACCGATATAATTGATGGAAAAGCAAGCAGATCGAATAATTTTAGAGTTGACACATTAATTAAAACAGGTAGTGCAACCGAAAAAGATTACTTTTTAAAAACTAAAAAACCTGGAGATAAAAACAAATATGAATATGATGGGTTTGGTTATGATAGAGGGCATTTAGCACCTTCAGCCGATTTTAAATGGAATAAAAAAGCTTTGTCAGAATCTTTTTATTATTCAAATATGTCGCCCCAGTTGGCAGATTTTAATCGGAAAAAGTGGGCAAAATTAGAAGGGTTGATGAGGGGATATGTAGAGAGCAATAATCAACAACTTTTCATCGTAACAGGACCAATATTAAACGATAGTTTACCTGTAATAGAACGAGGAGAAAATCAGGTAAGTATTCCCGAATATTTTTATAAAATTGCGTTAGATTTCACCAATAAAAAGGCAATTGGGTTTATAATGCCTAACAAAGATATTAAGAATCCTATCTCTAGTTTTGCAGTATCGATAAACGATGTTGAAACGGCTACAGGTATTGACTTCTTTTATCAGTTGGATGATGAGTTAGAGGAACAATTAGAAAGCCAAAACCATGTTAGCGATTGGCTACCAGAAAGCCAAGAAACAGATGTGACGCCAATTTATCAGCCTAGTTTGCCACCGGGAGTATTTAATACGGTTCAGGCAAAAAATTACATGGGTAATGGAAAGAAGGTAACAGTAAAAGGAACAGTGGTAAATGCTAGAGAAACTAAGAATGGTCACTTGTTTTTTAACTTAGATAAAAACTATCCTAACCAAATATTTACAGTTGCTATTTGGAAAAAAAACATTGTAAATTTTAGTTATAACCCTTTGGTAGAATGGATGAATAAGAAAATCACTATTAGTGGTAAAATTGCTGATTTTGATGGTGTTCCAACTATGATATTAGACAAAGAAAATGCAGTTGAATTTGATGAAGATCCCAAATATAAAATGATAGTAGAGTAGGAGATTAAAAATCCTGCTTAAAGAAGTCTAACGATTCTAGATTAATCATGTGCACATCTTTGTAATAAAAGTGTAAAATTTCGGCATAAGAATAGCCCAGTTTAGCCATTCGCATGGCTCCTTCTTGACACAAGCCAACTCCATGTCCAAAACCTTTACCTTTTAAAATAATTTCATGACCATTTGGTATGATGTCAAATTGAGCTGATTTTAACCGCCAATCATTTCTTATATCAACCAATGGAATTGATATGTTTTGTTTTTCAAAGTTTTGTTCTCTACAGTTCTGAAAATATTCTAAACTACATTCTTGGTTTAATTCTTCTTGAGGATATTTATGTTTAGAAGATAAGTAATTTACCCAATCTGTTTTAGGTATTTTTTTCGTCCAAACAGCATTGTTTTCATGCAGGCAAAATGTATCTTTTACTGATCGTAAGTAATATAAGCTTTGTCGCCATACTTCTTCTGAATTTGCTGTTTGTCCACCACAATTTGAATAGAAAGTAGCGGTTATTAAATTGATATCGCTATCAACAATAACAACACCTTTAGTTTCAATGGCAGCATCTTTTATTAATGCCGATTTTGGTTTGCCATTATAAGCCTGACAATGAACTCTGTCGCACAAACTAAAACCTTCGACTTGATGTCTGTCTATGTTTTTTAGTGCATATGTTCTGCAAATAATGGCTTGTAATTTAAAATATTCAGGAGGAGGACTTCTTCCAACTTCAGATTCTACAACTCCACCTACATAGTTGTCAATATTAATATTATTGATAAGCTGAAAGTAATTATCGTAACTGTGTACTTTAACTAATAGATTGTCATCATAAAATTTAATCTTTCCTTCTGGGATGTTTGTTTTTATTTTAAAAGAATTCTCCCATGCAGTGCCAATAAATCGTACTTTTTTAAAAGAACCATAATCTTTATCAAGTGATTTAATAAAGATTTCACCATTGTTATAGCTCAACTGAATAATTTCATCATTAGCGACCTCAGCTAGTTTTCCATTTTCGGTGTAAATAGTATAATTACCAAATTGAGGTGAAAATATAAATGAGGTGACCCTTGTTTGATGTAAGATACCAATATTCACAATTTCTGCTTTAGCTAAAAAAGTAGAAAGAGCAACAAAAATAAAGATAAAATATTTTAATTTATTCACGGCACAAAAGTAATGGGATAGAACTGTTTATTTTTTATAATACCTAGCAGTTATCCACAATTCAATATTAATTGGTTAAATATTGTGTCATTAATTGTGCCGTTCTTTTTGATGCACCGTTTCCGCCTAATTTATTATGTAAATCAGTGTATTCTTTTATAATATTTGGTCTATTTTCAGTAGCCAATAGTTTATTCAATTCTTTGGCTAAGTTTTTCTTAGTTAGTTTATCTTGAATCAATTCAGTAACTACTTCTTTGTCCATTATTAAATTAACTAACGATATATATTTAACCTTTATGATTGCTCTTGCAATGAGGTAGGAAATTTTGTTTCCTTTATAGCAAACCACTTGTGGAACTTTAAATAATGCAGTTTCTAAAGTAGCTGTTCCAGAAGTTACTAATGCAGCTGTAGATTGTTCTAATAATTGGTAAGTTTTATTGTCCAATAAGGATATATTTTTATTCAATAAATAAGGTTCATAAAAACTTTTTTCTTGAGAAGGTGCTCCAGCAATAACAAATTGATAATCATCAAATTGCTTAACTACCGATAAAAGAATAGGAAGCATTTTAGAAATCTCTTGCTTTCTGCTTCCTGGTAAAAGTGCAATAATGGGTTTGTTTAATAATCCATTTTCTTTGCAAAATGTTTCGAAAGGTAGCTTGTTTCTGTTGGCAATAGCATCAAGTAGGGGATGCCCTACAAAATCAACTTCCATTTCAAATTTTTGATAAAAATCTTTTTCAAAAGGAAGTATTACAAACATTTTATCGACACACTTTTTTATTTTATGAACTCGGTTTTGTTTCCATGCCCAAATTTGGGGAGAAATGTAGTAAAAGGTTTTAAAGTGTTCAGCTTTTGCCCATTCCGCAATTTTTAAATTAAAACCGGGATAATCAATAAAAATAATAACGTCAGGTAAGTATTTTTTAATGTCTTCTTTACAAAAAGCTAAGTTGCTTAAAATGGTTTTAATATTCATTAAAACTTCGGCAAAACCCATAAAAGCTAAATCTCTATAATGCTTAACAATAGTAGCTCCTTGTTCTTGCATTAAATCACCTCCCCAACATCTAAAATCAGCATCTGAGTCGATGAGTTTAAGTTCTTTTATGAGGTTTGAAGCATGTAAATCTCCAGAAGCTTCACCTGCTATAATGTAATACTTCATTGATTAAAGAAAAAACATATAGTATAAATAGAAAGCAGCATAAATTAAGGTTGCAAAGACAACACCTTTAGCTGAGTTGTCTTTCTTTAACCAATAGAAAATAAAAAACAAGCCTAAGTTAACCAATAAAGCTCCTTTTAAATCATTAACCAATGGACTAAACATGGTATTTTCAACGATGTACTCTAAGGTAAAGTTGGAATAATAAGTTAAAATTATATGCATTACTATTGCGGGGAATAATAAACCAGGTATAAGTCCTATTAATAGGTGGTCGAATTTATTTTTAGTTGGTTTCATTCTTCAAGGTGTTTTAAATCATTAATAACGGAATAATCAGTTACATCGTATTGAACAGGAACAACAGATACGTAATTGTTTGCTAAAGCCCATTCATCTGTATCGTTGGTATTATCATAAACAACAAATTTACCAGTTAACCAATAATAGGTTTTACCATTCGGATCAATTCGTTCATCAAAATCTTCTTCCCAGTTGCCATTAGCTTGCTTACAAACTTTTACACCATGTATAAGCTCTAGCGTTGAATTAGGGATATTTACATTTAAACAAATCCCTTTTTTATAGTTATTGGCTAAAAGTTGCCCAATTATTTTTTTTGCATAAAA
Organism: uncultured Flavobacteriales bacterium; assembly: GCA_963977515.1. Lineage (GTDB taxonomy): Bacteria > Bacteroidota > Bacteroidia > Flavobacteriales_E > Vicingaceae > Vicingus. Next base: position 1,347 of record CAXBPN010000003.1, on the reverse strand, counting down.
TTTAGCCGCAGTAAAATCTGCTTCAATACTATGGTTGCACAAAGAAAAACCAAGAGAGGGTATTCCCTCTAAAGCTCCTTCAACTGCAGCAGACATAGTTCCAGAATAGATTACATTTATTGAAGAATTAGAACCATGATTAATACCAGAAACAATTAAATCGGGGCGTTGTGTCATTAACTTGTTTACCGCAATTTTAACACAATCAACAGGTGTTCCTGAGCAAGAAAAATAATCAACTCCATCTTTAGTTGTTTTATCAACCCTTATTGTATTATTTAATGTGACAGCATGTCCCATTCCGCTTTGGGGTTTGTCTGGTGCAACAACTGTTATTGTTCCAAATTCTTTAACAACTTCAATTAAAGATAATATTCCAGGAGCGGTAATACCATCATCATTTACAACTAAAATTACTGGAGTCTTCAATGTTTTTCTTTTTCACAAAAATAGTTTTTATCAATCGGTATTAAAATCATTTAATAATATATTTGATTATTATCATTTGTTTATTTGAATTACCGAATTAACTTTGTTGAAAACATTAGTTATGAAAAACTTACTTGTGCCTACCGATTTTTCTGAATATGCAGAAGCAGCATTGGAATACGCAGCATTTATTGCGAGATTAAGAAAAAGCACTATACATATTTTAGCAGTTGTTCATTCTACAAGTGATGATGAGTATAAAAAAGCTGAAGAAAAATTAAAGCAGTTAAAGAAGATTAAATTTTTAGCTGACATAGCTGTTGAAACCTATATTAAGATTGATGGAAATATAAGTGATAAAATTGTTGAAGGAGCTGAAGATGTTAAAGCAGATTTAATTTTAATGGGTTCTCATGGAACTTCTACTGTTTCAGATATATTGTTAGGGAGTAATACTGAAAGGGTAGTAAAGAAATCAGAATTTAGTGTTTTAACGATTAAGCACAAGGTGGTAGATTTGAAAATAAAATCAATTGTTTTTGCTTCTGATTTTTCTCCAGAATCAAATCGAATATTTTCAATAGTTAGAACTTTTGCAGATAAGTTTGGTGCTCAAATTCATTTGTTGAAAATAAATACACCAACTCATTTTGAACCTACTAGGGTGTCGATGGAAAAAATAAACCATTTTATTGAAAATGAAGGATTATCTCCAATTACAGGAGATAAGTTTAAAGTTGCTTTATATTCTGATAGTACACAAGAATTAGGAATCTTGAATTATTGCATAGAAAATGAAATTGATATGGTGGCTTTAGGCACACACAAACATTCGTTTTGGCAACTAATGTTTGAGAGTACATCAAAAAACTTAGTGAGTCATTCTTTTCGCCCTGTATTAACAATACCAATACCAGA
>CAXBPN010000002.1:0-33978 GCA_963977515.1 uncultured Flavobacteriales bacterium | reverse complement strand
CTTCTTCCATTTTAGCAACTACATCAGCAACCACATTGTCGTCGATGTAAAAATCATCAGAGTTGAGGTTGGCAATAATATTACCGGTTGCTAGTCTAATACCTTTGTTAATTGCATCATATAAACCAGCATCTTTTTCAGAAACTATTTTGGCAATTTTGTCTTGGTATTTGTTAACGATTTCTAATGTGTTATCTGTAGAAAGTCCATCAACAATAATGTATTCAATGTTATCGTAAGTCTGATTAATAACGGATTGTATCGTATCTTCAATAGTTTTAGCACTATTGTAACAAACAGTTATTATGGTAACTAAAGGGTTCGAGGGTTGAGGTTTGAGCTTCAAAGTTTAAGGTTATTTTCTTGAAACCACACAGTTTTCTAGAACCAACATATCCATGTCAGTTCTTAAATAACAAGCTAATGCTTCTTTAGGTGTGTTTACTATAGGTTCGTTTTCGTTAAATGAAGTATTTAATAAAATTGGTGTTCCACTTTTTTGTCTGAAACGCTCAATCAAATCGTAATACCTATCTCCTTTTTCTACAGTTTGTAAACGACCAGTTCCATCAACATGTGTTACAGCAGGTATTTCAGCATGTTTCTCTGGCTTAATAGGATAAACCTTTTCCATAAAAGGAACCTTGTCTGTTTTCTCAAAATATTCTGATACATATTCTTCCAAAATAGAAGGCGCAAAAGGTCTAAAACTTTCTCTACGTTTAATTTTAGAGTTTAGTAATTCCTTTGCATCCGTTCTTCTTGGGTCAACAATGATAGAACGGTGTCCTAAAGCTCTTGGGCCAAATTCAGCTCTACCTTGAAACCATCCAATAACTTTACCATCCATTAAAGCGTCAGAAACTTTTTCAATTAAATCTTCATCGTTATATCTAGTATATTCCACATTTTCAGCTTTTAAACAAGCTTCAATGTCTTCGTTACTCGATTTAGCACCAGTATAAGCATTGTAAATGGCAGGTAATCTATCTTTACCTAAAATGTGATTATAAAGCCATAAAGCACCACCTAAAGCTGTACCAGCATCATGTCCGGCCGAAGGAATATAAACATTCTTGAAAGTAGTACGTTCTAATATTTTACCGTTAGCAACAGAGTTTTGAGCAACACCACCAGCAATACAAATATTGTCTAAACCTGTTCTTTTTTGCAAATGATTTAAGATATGGAATATTAACTCTTCTGTTACACGTTGTACAGAAGTAGCAATGTCTTTATGTTTTTGGGTTAATTCATCATCTTTTTGTCTGGCAGGACCTAACAAATTTTCTAATTCTTTGGAAAAAATAGATTCTATAAAAGGGTCACCATTTTCCCAACTCATACTAACTCCTTCTTTAGCATGAGTAAAGTATTTGGTATCTAGTTCAAACAATCCATTGTCTTTAAAAATGATAATTTTTTTTAGTTCATCAACATATTTTGGTTCACCGTAAGGAGCTAAGCCCATTACTTTATATTCATCACCATAGTGAGGGAAACCTAAGTATTGGGTTAAAGAAGTATAAAAAATACCAGCAGAATGAGGATAAATGACTTGGTCTAAAACTTCAATTTTTTTGCCTTTTCCAGTAGCAATCATAGTTGAGGTAAAATCACCAAAACCATCAATGGAAAGGATTGCTGCTTCTTCAAATGGAGAAGCAAAAAATGCACTTGCTAAATGAGTTCTATGATGCTCGATGTTTTTAACTTCAGCTTTAATGCTTTCTTCATCAATATTAAATGCTTTTGCTAATTCACCTTTAACGCTCACTACTTTTTTAGAATTTGCAAGTCTATCTTTCAACGCTTTTACAGAAACTAAGTTCTTAACTGAGTGAATAATTTTTTTATGTAAGTTAGCCGAAGGATCTCGAGAAATGGTAATGTAATCTACTTGAGTGATGTCAATGCCTGCTTCTCCTAAACAAAATTTTATGGCTTCGGTTGGGAATCCAGCCCAATGTTTAATTCTTCTAAATCTTTCTTCTTCTGATGCGGCAATAATTTCATCGTTGTGCATAATGCATGCTGATGAATCTCCATGATATGCGTTTATTCCTAATATGTACATAAATGTTTATTTCCTTTTAAGTGGTCTAAATTATGAATTCAATTGTTGAGTTGAAAGTATAAAATTACTGTAAGAACATCTTTTTGGTTAATTCTATAGCGTTTTGCTTCTGAGTTTCATTGATGATAAATTGATAAGCACTTTTTCTATATGTATTATATTGCTCTTGATTCATATTTAAACAAGCATTAATAGCTTCAATAAAACCTCTTCTATTATTGAGTTCAATATCCCAGCCAACACTATTACGGTTTAAATTACTCCATGGTGTATTTGTACTTAAAATTAATCCACAACCGGCAGTTAAAGCTTCCACAATTACGTGTCCGTAATTTTCATGTAAAGTTGGGAAGAATAAGAAATGATAATTGCTCAGTGTCCTCTGAACTTCATTGGGTTGAAGCGTAGATATATAGTTAGCTTTTAAATTATTTTGCGTAATAAAATCTCGGCACTTATTCCAATAGATTTCATCTTCAATCGAGCCATAAATATCTATACTTATATTCGTCTCATTTAAATTTTTAAGTATTTCTAATGCGTAAAATAAGTTCTTTTTTGGAGATATTCGAGAAAAGAAAATCAACTTTAATTCGTCTTCTTTTTTAAGAATTAGGGTTTCTTTAATATTTATAATAGCAATGTTTGGTATGGTATAAATTTTAGCTTTTTTACCAAAAGCTATTTTTATATCCTCAGTTTCTTCAACGTCAGTTGCATGCCATGTAACATGTTTAAAGAAACCAGTTGCTTTTGTAATTGTTAAGAATACTTTCTTTTTTAACGGTTTTATTTTTAATGCACCTTTCCCTAACATTCCTCTTGGAGCAATAATCACATTAGGATTGGTTTTTATTTTTTTTATTAATCGAAAAGGTTCTAAAGCATAAGGTCTAGAATACAAACTATTGAAATAGTAGGTATCAAAATCTTGTTTATTTAAAGTGTTGGTAATAAATTCTTTTCTTTTTTCTTCAGATAAATAGGCAATTTGATATTGAGCTTTTTTTATCCATTGATTAAATTTCTCTTCGGGGTAAGGTAAAGGTTCATCAATATCTCTATCAGAAGTAATAATGTAAAAATTAAAATTAGTATGAAGAGATTTAACAATATTGGATACCGATTTTATTGGTCCTCCAGCTTTAAATCCAGGAGTAAACCAGTCGATGAAAATTAGAATACTTCTCTTTTCATTAACAACAAATTGAAAGTTATCTTTTCTCTTATTCAAAATAAATGTTTGTATAGTAAATTACCAAGAGTCTAGATCTCCTCTAAATAAATGCCAATTTTCTGGATTCATTAGCATATTATTTTCTGATAAGTCTTTTACTACTATGTGAATTTTATTTTTTATTTTTTTAAATCCTAATTGGGATAAATTATCGACTATTCTTTTATCGCTAGGATTAACCGCTATGGATACAATAGTAATTGACTTTAGTTGTTTTATTTTTATTAATAGTATTAGAAAACCTTCTCTAATAAACTCAGGATTATCAGAATTAGTGCTTACTTCGCCAATAATTAATTCACGAATAATTTTTTTTCTAACATTGAGTTTCAATCCAAATTGTATGGTTTTATCATCTTTGCTATATGAGGAGTAATATTTTTCAATTTTGTAAAAGTATTTTCTCCATGCTAAAAAATCTTCTTCATCGGATAAATGAATTTTGTTATTGTCAGAATTAGTAAGGTTATAAATTTTTTCTTCATTTAATGCAGATTTAATTTTCTCTGTACTCAAAGGGATAAGAAAGGCAAATGGATTTATTATTTTAATACTCCAATCTAAATCAACAAGATGTTCCCATCCATTTTTAAGGAAACCATAAAAAGCGGCATCTAAAGGGGTTGCGATTAAAAAATCAACTTGTTGTTTTTTTAATTCATTATCGATAGTAGTTAAAATTTTATTAAATATACCATGGCCTCTATAATCTGGATTTACAATTGCATTTACACCTTTTAAGGAATAAAACTTTTTCTCATTAAGAAAATAAGGCCAAACAAATAGAGCAAAAAAACCTACGGCATTACCCGACTCTTTTTCAATAGCAACAACTTTAATCGCATTTTTTTGGTATTCGTTTTCGTAAAATTTTTCATAAAACTTTGAATAATCATTAATGTTTCGATTATACTCTTTGCAAATCAGAGCCATTACTTGCTCGCGATATTGGTCAGTATAAAGAAGTGTTTCAATTTCCATTTTAGTTTATATTTAAAATTTCTTGATATAAATTTTCATAGAGCGATGCAATATGATTTGGGGAATAGTTTGCAGCATTCTTTAACCCTTTTTCAATTAAAAGGTTTCTATAATTATCATCATTAATAATTTTTTCTATCCCAAATCGAATTTCTTCAATATTATAAGGGTCAACGATGTGAGCCGAATCGTTTGCTACTTCTGGCATAGAACATTTGTTGGATGTAATAACGGGACGCCCAATTACCTGTGCTTCAATTATGGGTAATCCAAATCCTTCGCAAAGGCTAATTAAAGTTACTAAATCAGTATTTTTATATTCAGTATAAATTTCTTCTTGATTTAAATCAAATTTGTTTACCCAATTAATATCATTTTCTTTTAAGAGGGTTGAAATTTTATTATTTACTTTCCCGATAATTGTTAATTCTACATTTAAACCTTCTAAAGCAAAGATTAAACGTTCAAGATTTTTTATTTTTTTAGTACCAATCTGTAAAATTTTAAATATAGAATCGTCAGTTTTTTTTTCAGAATATTTGAAATTAATAGGGTAACAATTAGGTATAACTCTAATTTTGTTTGGATTAAACTTAAAAAGTTTGATTAATCTGTTTTTAGTGTGATTTGATACAACTGTAATAAACTTAGAGTTACTATATGGTAGTTTATAGATTAAATATCCAAAAACCCATTTTTTTAGCCCTTTTAAATCTTCTTCATAATGATTAGTGTCGTGAATGGTTAAAATTGTTTTTTTGGTTGGCAGAAAAATGGAGTAATATCCAATTCCCCCTGTTATGTGATAAAGATCAGTATTAATTTTTTTAACAGCACTAATGTTTTTAAAAAAACCATTAAAAGTTTTATCATAAAAATCAACAATTTCACAGTTTTTTATATTGTTTTTGATGGTTGTAAATAGCTCTTCAAAACTGTATCCACCAAATTCTTTAGATCTATGTAAGTATAATATTTTCAATTTTATGAAGTTAATTTTTTTTGTTGTATTTTATAAAGAGCAATAATTAATCCGACAGCAAAGTAGTAAATAAAATTTTCTAAATAGCTATAAGTAATATTTTGTAATGTAAAAATACTAGGTAATAGATAAAGTAGGAGAGGTAAGATTAAAAGTTTTATCTCTACAGATTTACACCATCTTAATATCTGTAAACTAAAAATAAAAAAAGCTAAACGCATTAGTATTACTGCAACTCCTCCTATTATACCTAGTTCAAGAACTATACGCTCTCCTTCTTCTTCAAAATAAAAAGGAATAGGGTTTTTTATAAACCCCTGAGAACCTTGATATGCCATTCCAATACCATAACCGAACCATCCTGCTTTATCACTAAATTTAAAAATATCTAGGCGGTCTTCAATTCTTAATTGAACATCTGTGTATCCTGTGCTTTCCGTTCTGTGTCTCGACTCTACCTTTTCAAATCTACTGATAGAGGCATCAACAGGATCTTTTAATAAATCTGTAGTAGCATACAATAATGAAAGCCCAATTATTCCAACTAAGAAAGTTACAACTACCGTTTTTCTTAGATTGGAAAAGTTAATAAATACGTAGATGCCTATAAAGGAAAGATTGAAAAGCATTAATCCAATTGGTAAACGAGAACCTGACATAAATGTATTGGCAATCATTAAAAATAGAGAGATAATTTCAAATAAAATAGATTTATTTTTTAGTAGTCGGTTTAATATTACTCCAGTTAACAAAGTGACTCCAAAAAGGAGATAAGCATTATAAAGTTTTACAAATGGAAATACGGATGATATTCTTGTAAACCCTCCAACTCTTGCAGTTAGTTGTTCTTCGTTTACAAAACCATTAATGGGATGATCGGTAGGTAAATAAAATTGAATCATTCCTAAAATACAAATAGGAATGGTTAAAATGGTAAATATCTTAATAAATTTATTTATATGATTTATATTTTTAAAAAAATATTGTGTTAAATGGATGAGAGGCAAGAATAAAAGATGAATTACTAATCCAATAATTCCAACAATTATAGGATTATTTGTTTTTGTAATTAAAAAACTAATTAAGCAGGAAATAACAAAAAGCAAAATAAAAATTTGATAAGGATGTTTTAGTTTAAGAAAAGGTTGTTTAGTGAATAAAAAAGTAAGATATAGAAAGGAAAATAAAAGATATTTAACATAAAATAACGGACCAGCTATATTAAAAAATATCCATTTTCTTAAGACACCTTCTAACAAAAGCCAAAATAAAGAAATAACAAATAGCTTTGTAAAACTATTTTGAAGGTTAATTTTCATATGTTATTTTTAATTTCATTAATAATAGATTTTCCAATAGTTTTCCAATCGTATTCTTTCCACATTATATCTAAATCATTATTCCATAATGATTTATTAAGTATATTTTTTACAGCTAGAATCCATTCATCTATATTTTCATTATCGATATGAGTAATATTCTTAAAATTATGGTCAACTGACCATTTGATAGGAAAAGTAACGATATGTTTTTTTGCAGCAGCATATTGAATAAATTTTAAGGGAACAGAATTGTAAATAAAATCGTTATTCTTTGTGTTTTTTAATGTTAAGCCTAAATCAGATATTGTATAAAGAACATTTGCTTCTTTATTTGATATGATATTTGTAAAAATGACATTGTTTGCTTCAAAAGAAGGAAGGTTTCCTGCCAAAACAAATATTAAATCTGGCAATTCTTTTTCAGCTTTTTGAGTTAACTTTTTTGTAAATTCAATATCGAATTTGTGAGCCCCACCAATATAAGAGGCTATTTTTTTATTGTTAGGAATCTTAAACTTGCTTCTAAATTTTTCTTGCTGATTATTAGAGATGTTAGAAATTTCGTCAAAATCAGCACCATTGCTAATGGGAGTGAATTCTGTACTAATATGTTGTATTATATTGCTTTTTGCACTTTCAGAAACAATAAAATTTAATTTTGAATTGCTAAATTGTTTGGTATAATAATTTTTTGCTTCGTTTAAGTTTTTGTTCGGAATATTAGACCAGTTAATGTCGTCTTGTAAATCAGAAAATTCAGGAATATTAGAATTGAGAGCTGGAAAAAAATAGTAACCATCAGCATGAAAAATAATGTCAGGTTTAATTTTTTCAACTATTTTTTTCAAAGTTAATGCATTGTATTTACGCATCCATTTTAAGGCTCTATATTTTCCAATAATGCGTCCTACAAATGCAGAAATAAATACAGAAGAATATACTTCATATCCAAAATCGCTTGATTTTACAATTTTATCTTTTTGAAATATGGAGTTAAGAAAACATTTTAATCCATTTAATGAAGAAGCCTTTTTACCTTCCCAAAGAATACTACGATTATCGTCCCATATTACACGATATAAATCACAATGTGGGCTTAAATTTTTTGCAATATGGTATGATCTCGAAAAGTTTGCAGTAATATTATCAGCTGGTATATATAAAATTTTCATAGCTTGATAATAATATCTTCTATTCGTTCAATTTGTTCTGAATAGGTGTTATTTACTGCATATTTAATTCGTTTTTTTTGGTTTTCTGTAGAGTTATATTGTTCTAGGTTTTGTGTTACATCTTTTAGTTTTGTTGAAAGAAAGCTATTGTCTTTAACCATTTCAATTAGGTTTAAACTTTTGTATGTCGAAATATAATTAGAAACAATAACTTTTCCAGTACTTAAATATTCTAAAATTTTATGACTATTTGAAACATGGAGAGGAAACTCAATGTGATTATAACAGATAAGAAATACATCAAAAAAGGGTAGTGAATCATGTAAGTTTTGTTTTGATAAAGAACCTGTAAAAAAAGTATTGGGAAAGTTTTTAATTACATTTAATTGGTCGAATGTTTTATTTCCACCAATATTTGAAACTTTATCTGGACCAATAAAAACAAAGTTAATAGTTGAGTTAGATTTTACAGTATTTATAAGAGCATTCCAATCAATTAATTTCATCTGTAAATTACCAACATATCCAACATTTATTTTATTTTTTTTAATAAAAGTAGGAACTGGAGCAGAAGCTTTTTTTGTAAAAAGCTCATCTAAACCATGATTGATGAAATGCTTAGGTGTAGAAGTACTTATTGTATCTAAAATAGCCTGAGATACAGATAAAACAACATCTGCACTATTCGCTATTCGAGTTAAATAAGGTGTAGCTTTTTCAATAAAATCAACAGGATGAAATATTTTAATTGGAGCTTTAAATTGTTTGAGGTTTTGAAATTTTGATTGATCAAAGCTCCAAACAACATCAATAGGTTGTTTAATATCTTTTAAAATCTTATGAATAATAGATTTATTTTGAAAATCAATTAAAAACGAAGGAAGTTTGTTAATTCCTTTAACTATATTTTTTACGTGAATAAGAATAATGTTATGTTCAATTTTCTGTGTTTCAATAAAATCTTGTTGATTAGGGTGTGGACTAGTGTGTAGAAAATAAACGGTATTTTGTTTACTCAATTCTTTAGCATAAAGATGTTTTGAGAGTTGGTTTTTACCCCAGTTTTCTGGAGATAAAATGAGGATTGATTTATTTTTAAACTGGAACAAAAAGGATTATTTTTTTGGTTTAATGGCGTTATATATACCTCTTAAAGGTTTAAAAATAGGATATTTATCAAAGTAGGAGTATAACTCAGTATCAAAATCAGTATGTTGTTTTTGAGGTAGAGACATCATTTTGTCAAATTCACTTGCACTTAATCCTAACTTTTTTAGCACAAATTCTTTATCAATAGCTAGTTGTTCAACATCGTAGATAGATTTTTTTAATTCCTCTAAAGCTTTTTCTTTAGTTATTTGTCCTGAACAAATCAGAGTAGAAAGGTGAGCTTTTCGTTTGTCAACTTTAAACTTTTCTGGTAATATATATCCTTGATAAAATCTAGTCCAAACCGATTCATAATGCTTGCCACCATAATCTTTCCAATTTAACTCATCAATTAATATTTTTTTTACGGCATCTTTATTATAATCGACATAATTTAATAAAGGAACAGACTCTATTTTAAGAGCAAGAGAATAATAACGTTTTTTTAAGCTATCAAAAAATGGAAAAGTTTTTAGAGGGACAGTTCCATATTGTTTATGAATAGATTTAATGTTTACTGCGTCTTGTTTTTTAAATACCCATGGTTCGGGTAAAATAGCTTCAGTAACAATATTATATCCGCTTAATGAATAATTTATTTTATGTTTTGCCGAAAGTTTGTAAAGTGTTGCGACTATTGCATGGTCAGTAATTACTTCAATATCAATTACCGATGCTTTTAAATAGGCTAGCTGCAAGTCTCTAAATTCTTCCCAATTTATAACATAGGTATATAAATCAAATCCTAAGATAGAAACTATATTTTCTATGTTTTTTACAGCTAATTCAGAGTTCCAACCATTATCAAAATGAACAACCAAAGGACGTAAGCCTTCTTTTTTGGCAAGGTAAGCTAAATAAGAGCTATCAACACCACCACTCAATCCTAATATACAATCATATTGTTTCCCTTTACCAGCTGCTTTAATTGCTTTTATTTTTTGGCGGTAAAAATCTTGCCCTTCTTGTCCTTTTTTTACGTGTTGATTTTCTTTTTCGAAATATTCATAATAATAATTGCAAATGCCTTTTTCATCAAATGTAATAAATGGATCAGCAATGTTGTCCATTACTGTTTTTGTACACTGTTTATAATCTTTTTCGCTCATTATTAATTGTTTGAAATATCTTCTTTTAGCAAAACTAAGTATTAATAGTACGATTTTACAATAGAAAAAGTAAACTTAAAACAAACTATAATTTATTATAAATTTCTTGTTGTAGCTTTTCTTGTGCAGGGTAATTGATTAGTATCCCTTTTTGAGCTCCTTGGTAAACAAATAGACTTCCAGCAGCAACAGCTGAAGCACCAGCTTCTATAGCTAATAAAAAATCGGTTGTGTTTTTTGCTCCACCACAAGCAACAATAGGAATGTTTATATGGTTTGATATTAAAGTAAGAGTTGAGGTGTCGTAACCAGAATAAGTACCATCTTTATCAATGGCATTAATAAACAATTCTCCAGCTCCTTTTTCTTCAATTTGTTTTATGAAATCAAGTAATGGAGTTTTTATTTTTTGAGAACCAGAAACAGTATAAGCTAACTGTTTACCAAATAAATTTTTATTAATATCAATTGAAGCTACAATGCTTTGAGAGCCAAAAATTTTTGCTGCTTCAGTAATTAAATCTATGTTTTTATCTAAAATGGAGTTGAGCACAATTTTTTCTATCCCTAATTTAAATAATTGTTCAATCTGTTTTAGGTTTTTAATTCCACCACCATAAGCAAATGGCATAAATGCTTCACTAGCAATTTCTTCTATTTTTAAATAGTTAGGTTCTCTATTTTGTTTGGTAGCAGTAATATCTAATAAAACAACTTCGTCAACCTCTTTATCATTAAAAATCTTTACTGCATTTATTGGGTCGCCAATATAGTTTGGCTTTTTAAATTGAACAGTTTTAACGAGTTTTTCGTTATCTAAAGTTAATGTGGGTATAATTCGTACTCTTTTCAAGTTTATAAGTTTGCAAAATTTTGAAGTACTTTCATTCCATATTTATGGCTTTTTTCAGGGTGAAATTGAACGCCATAGATGTTTTCTTTTTCTACAGCAGATACAAAATTATAACCATAATTTGAACTCGTTAAAATATCAGAATTTTCAGTTGGTTTCATGTGGTAAGAATGGACGAAATAGAAACGAGAGGCATTAGTTAATCCTTGCATTAATTTTGAGCCTTGTTTTTCAATTTTTATTTCACTCCAACTCATATGGGGTATTTTATCAGTTCTTTCCATTTTTGAAGGATCAAATTTTACAATATCCATATCTATCCATCCTAATCCTTTTTCAATTCCTTCTTCGCTTTTGTTACCTAACATTTGTGCTCCCAAACAAATACCTAGAATAGGTATTTTTTCAATCAATGTTTTTTGATTTAGCACATCAATTAATCCAGAAGAATGTAAGTTTTTCATGCCGTAATCAAAATTCCCAACACCAGGTAAAATAATTTTAGAAGCTTGTTTAATTTCTCCTGAGTTACTAGATATAGCAGATTTTACCCCTATTCGTCTTAACATGTTTTGAATAGATTTAATATTACCTGTGTTATAATCAATTATTGTTATCAATAGGAGCTAATTTTTTAACAAATATAAAATTTATTAAGCAAGTTTTTTTTATCTAAATAATATTAGTTTTACTAGATGAAACAAAAAGTTTTTGGATTAGGATTTCATAAAACAGGTACTTCAACCTTAGCTTCTGCCTTACATAGGTTAGGTTATAATGTTTGTGGTGCTAAAAATGACATGGCACAAGATTTAATTAGTGGTAAAATTCAAAATTTTATTTCATTAGCTAATAATTTTGATGCTTTTGAAGATGATCCATGGCATTTATTATATAAAGAAATGGATAAAGTATTTCCAAATAGTAAATTTATTTTAACGCAAAGAGATGTTGATGCATGGTATGAAAGTTGTCTAAACCATTTTTATGAAGATAGAACCCCTATTCGTGATTTTATGTATGAAAATGGAGCTCCAAAAGACAATGAAGTTAAATTTAAAGCAGTTTATTTGACTCATCAAAAACAAGTAAAAAATTATTTTAAAGATAGACCAAATGATTTTTTAATTATAGATTTTACTAAAGGAGAGGGATGGGAAAAGCTTTGTCCTTTTTTAGGAGTTGAAATTCCACAAGAAGCAATACCTCATGCTAATAAAGGTCTTTATACTAAAAAACCAAATAGTATAAAGAAGAAGACATGGTTACTTTATAAGGAAGTATATGCTTTTTTATACCATAAAATTTACAAACCATTATTTAAATGATTAAGTTTATTTTATCCATTGCTTTTCATCTTTTTCTTTAGGAATAAATAAAAGATTCTCCATTCCATTTTTTATTTCTGTTTTCATGAATTTACCTGGATGTTTATGGTCTTCAATATATACATTGTAACCAAAAGGCTCAATTAATTTCCATACATCAACAATCGAGAAACCAAACTTTTTGATGAAAAATGAATTAAATTCTCCATAAATAATAGGTTTACACTTTTTTATCACTTCAAGTGCTCCTTGAATAAAAAATATTTCAGCTCCTTCAATATCAACTTTAATAAAATCACAGCGATCAATAGAATTCTTTGTCATATATTGGTCTAGGGTAATCATTTGGATTTCTTCTCTTTCACAATTTATTTTAAAGTCATCATTATTTATTGAAAGCACCGCATTCCCTGAGTTTCCTGCTTCAGTTTTTATAATATCAATTGTTCCTTCTTTATCTCCAAGGGCAATTTTATTTGCAATAACATTTTCAGCTACATTATTTTTTTCAATTGCTTTAATAAGACTATCAAAGTTAGAAGAAACAGGTTCAAAAGCGTGTACTTGAATATTGTTAAGTTTTAAAAAATATGAAATAGGAATGGTGTAGTATCCAATGTTTGCTCCTACATCTAAAACAATAGCGTCTGGAGGTAAACATTTTTCAATTATAGAAATAATTTCTTGATCCCTTTTTCCAATCCAAAAAGGAACAAGATGTGTTCTGGAGCGAATATCTATATACAATTGGACTCCATTTTTAAGTTTAATAAAAAATTCAGGATTCTGCCAAGAATTAGAACCTTTAAGCATTTTGTGGATTGATTTTCCGATAATAAATTTACCTTTAAAATGGGGAGTTACTCTAAAAATATGAGCTATAAATTTTAATAAACGTTCAGTCATTTTTAATGTTAAAGTTAAATTAAGGTATAAATGTAAATAAAAGAATTAATAAGTATAGAAGAGTAATCTTTATTGAAATTGAAAGAAGAGTAACTTTATTATCTAAAACTTTAATTTTCAGAGTTAACCATGTAAAGGGAGAGTTTTATAATAAATTAAGTATTCATTTTTTCATTTTGGTTTAATAAAAAGAATAAAGAAAACAAGATAATCACAAGTAAAGGTGATTGTATTATTCCTACTATAAATCGACTAGGGGTATATAAAATTTCAAAACAATTAAATAATATTCCTATACCTGCAATTAAAAAGGAGATACTTATAAAAAAGGTGTAAATGTAAATTACAATTTTGTTATAGGTTTTTGAATTAAAAACAAAGTGAATGATTAGCCAACTAAGTAACATAAATAAGAGAGAAAAAACTAAGGTAAAAAACCATTTGAGGTTAATTAGTTCTTGAGTTGTTAAGCTGTATAAATATTCTGGAGGCGGAATATATGAAGGGTTGTAGGGGAAAGGATAATTGTTTAAAACACTATTTATTACTAAAAAGATAGATTCTCGAATATATCCAATTATAAATAAAAGGATAAAAGAGAATAAAGTGAGTATTTTTTTTACTGTTGGCCTCAATTGATTTTTTTAGTAGAATATTTTTTAATCCAAATAACCCACATCAAAAACACCACAGCATAAACAATAAAGGTAAATGTGTATTTATGGTTAAACTCTAAACTTTTAGGGAAATAAACAACAATCATAGCTAAACTTACAAGTCTTATTATGTTTAGAATATGAATAATTAACAAGCCTACAGGTATAAAAAAAAGTTTGTGTTTAACCTTGCCTGGAAAAATCATTATAAACCCTGCAAATAATGCAAATAAGTCCATCCCATTACATGGAGCACCTATTAATACCCCATGAGTACCATCAACACCAACAGAATCTGCATATTGAAAAGTATCATAACCAAAAAAGTTTAAGAAGAATTGAGTAGAATCAACAAGGTGTTGAATTAAAAAATGATCTACCATACCATCCTTTAACAACCAATTGTCGTATATTAAAAACCAAGCTAAATAAAGCACCAATCCTTTTATAATAAAAAGGGCTATAAATTTATCTTGTGGTTTAATATTTTTTAAAAGGTTCATTTTTTTTTACAAAGACACACAAATTTATAAAATAACTTGGGCTAATTGAGTATAACTTCTATTAATACGAATAAAAAACTATTTTTGTCAGGATATTAAAGAATAAATGGAGAAACAAAATACAGTAAATGCAATAGAGAGTTTTGACTTTAAAGCATTGGGTGCTCGTATGTTAAAATACTGGTATTTATTTGCTATAGCTTTAATAATAGGGACATCTATTAGTTACTACAAGGTTAGATATAGTGTGCCTGTATATAAAACCTACGGAAAAGCGCTATTAAAAGATGAATATTCATCTTGGGGGCAAGAGTATTTTATAAAAGGAATGGAGTTGGTAAGTGCTAGGAGTCGTATATCAAATGAAGTTGGTTTAATTAGTTCTTACAACATGATGAGAACTGTTTTAGATGAAGTAGATTTTGGTGTTTTTTATTACGATATAGGTAAAATTAAAACGACAGAGCTTTATAAAAAATCTCCGTTTATAGTAATTACTGACTCATCTAATGTTTTAAGAAGAAGTCGCTATTTTGTTCTTAAAATAAAAAACAATAAGTCATTTATAATTGCAAACAATGAAGAGAATATAGATTCAGGAGACGAATTCCAATTTGATCAGAAGTTTAATTATAAAGGTGCAGATTTAGTTCTTCAACTTACAAATCATTTTGTAGAGCAAGGAGTCTCTGATAAAGTTTTTGCATTTTCAATTAATGATTTAAACTCTTTAGCAAAAATCTATCAAAAAAGTATTCAATTAGAAACCGACCCACCAGAATCTTCAATACTTAAATTTAGCTTGAGTGGTCCTACAATTCAGAAAGAAATAGATTTTGTAAATGCTTTAATGGCTAAATACATCCAAAATGGATTGGAAGAAAGTAGCAAAATTGCAACTAACACAATTCAATTTGTTGATGAGCAATTAAAAATGGTAGCAAGTAATTTAAAATCGAATGAAAAAAGTATTGAAGATTTTAAATCAAAAAACAACGATGATAAACTTTTAATTAATACGAACTCATACATACCACAATCAAACAATTTTGAGGAACAGTATTTAGAAACTCAATTTGAATATAATTTCTATAAAGAAGTGTTGAATAAATTAAAAAAATCAAAACTCGATGAAATATTTATACCTAACCTTATAAATGTAAGTATTCAAGATCCTTTATATAAGTCGATTAATGAGTTAATAGATTTACATTCTAAAAGAAAAAGACTAGCATTAGAAGCAAGTGATAGTAATCTAACTTATCAACTTCTTATTGAACAATTGGAGGTAAATAAAAACATATTAATAGCCAATATTGAGTCCAGATTAATGCAAACTAAATTTAAAATTGATCAGTTAAGTGAGCAAATTGTAAATTTGGAAGGTAAACTTTCAGAATTACCAACTGCTGAATCTCAGTTTGTAAGACTGGACAGAATATATAACCTAAATAATAATTTTTATAATTATTTATTGCAAAAAAGAAGTGAAGCTGCTATGGCTGAAGCGTCGAATGTGCCTAATGCGAAAATTATAGAACCTGCAAGTGATTATACGGTTTCGTATGTGGGTATTGTAGCTAACAATGTATATATGATAAATATTGGAATAGCTTTATTTATTCCTTTTGTAATCGTTTTATTTTTATTCTTATTTAGCACTAAAATCATGGAAAAATCAGATATAGAGTCTGTTACCAAGATTCCAATTATAGGCACGATAGGACATGTTCAAAATAAAGGGAATTTAGTTTTAATTAATGAGCCTAAATCTATTGTAGCAGAATCTTTTAGAGCAATAAGAACCAATATTAACTATTTAGTTCAACAAAAAAAGGCTTTTACTATATTAATAACTTCATCAATTAGTGGAGAAGGAAAAACATTTTGTTCTATAAATTTAGCTACAGCGTATGCTATTTCGGGTAAAAAAACACTACTGATAGGAGCAGATTTACGTAAACCTAAAATATTTAATGATTTTGATTTAAATAATAATGTTGGTTTGTCAAGCTTTTTAATAGGGATGAAAAGTTTTGAGGAAGCAATACAATCAACCCAACAAGAAAATTTAGATTTAATTTCTTCGGGTCCTGTACCTCCTAACCCATCAGAATTGATTGAAACTGAAAAGATGAATGAATTTTTTGAGCAAGCCCAAAAAATATATGATGTAATAATTATTGATACGCCACCAGTAGGTTTAGTTACAGATGGGATGATATTAACTCAATTTTCTGATGTTAATTTATATGTAGTTAGGCAACGATAAAAACCATTTGGAATTAATTAACCAAATGTATCAAGACAATAAGATTAAGCAAGTAGGAATTATTGTAAACGATTTAAAAGAACAACGAATAGGGTACAAGTATGGTTATGGCTACGGCTATGGTTACGGTTATGGTTATGGTTATGGAGGGGGGTATTATGGTAATCAATCAACATCAACTAAATTTTCGTATTTAAATAAATTTAAGAGGAAGTAATTTAATTTACTAAAAAGATTCTATGTCTTTAAGAAAAAGTGCTTTATCAGGAATGTTTTGGACATTTGTTCAACAGATGAGCACTCAAGGAATAACATTTATTGTTTCTATCATTCTTGCTCGTTTGCTTTTACCAGAGGAGTTTGGTTTAATAGCGTTATTATCTGTTTTCATGAATGTAGGTAATACACTGGTAAATAGTGGGTTAAGCAAATCATTGATTAGGACTTCAAACCCAGATGATGATGATTTCTCGTCTGTTTTCTGGTTTAATATGTTTATTAGCATAATTATGTATTTACTCATGTATTTCTTAGCACCTTTAGTAGCTGATTTTTATAATCAAGCTATTTTAATACTTTTATTAAGATTATACAGTGTTGTTTTTATCATAAATTCCTTTGTTATTGTTCAAAACACTAGATTAACAAAGGAAATGGATTTTAAAAAGCAAACCATAATTACAATACCCTCTATTCTAATGGGGAGTATAGTTGGGATTACTATGGCTTATACTGGGTATGGTGTATGGAGTTTAGTGTGGGCGGCAATTGTAAAGTCAACAACATTAAGTATTCAACTTTGGTTTTTGTCTCCATGGTACCCTTTGTTTAGGTTAAAGAAAGAAAAAATTAAATATCACTTAAACTTTGGTTATAAATTAACCTTGGCAGGGATAATAGATACTTTGTTTCAAGATATTTATACGATAATTATTGGAAAATTTTTTAATCCATTAGAGGTAGGTTTTTTTAATCGAGCAAATACATTACGGCAATTTCCAGTTAGGAATTTTACAACTGTGATTAATCAAGTTACTTTTCCTTTATTTAGTAAAATACAGAATGACGATTATAAGTTAAAAAATGCCTATAAGAAAATAATGAAAATGGCAGTTTTTATTATTACTCCAACCCTTCTTTTTATGGCCGCATTAGCAGAGCCATTATTTCGATTTTTATTAACTGAGAAGTGGATGCCTGCCGTACCTTATTTTCAAATTATATGTTTAGGAAGTTTGTTTGCACCAATTAGTATATATAATTTAAATATTCTTACAGTAAAAGGTTATAGTAATTTACATTTAAAGTTATCAATTATAAAGAAGGTATTTATTGTATTAGTTATATTAATATCAATTAATTGGGGAATATATGGGTTACTATATGGTCAGATATTTTTATCAATTACTGGTTTTTTTATTAATGGATGGTATAGTAAAAAGTTAATTAATTATTCTTCAATTGAACAACTTATAGATGTGCTTCCTAATATTATATTAACTCTTGTAATTGCAATTGGCATTAAAATATTTGATGGATTTGTAAATTTACTTTTTAACGATTTGATTCGTATTATTCTGGGAGGAGGAATAGGTATGTTTATATATATTACAATTTCTTATTTTATTAAGTTAGAATCATTGAATGAATTAAAATTAATTTTAATGAGAAAGAATTTGAAAGGATGATTATAAAAAAGGTAAGTCAAAAGATTGGTGAAAAATTAAAAATTTTATCAATAAAAAATAATTGTAAATACTTTTGTATTGGTGCAAATAAAACAGGAACAACATCAATTGGTAATGCTTTTAAAGAACTAGGTTTTGTGGTAGGTAATCAAAGAAAAGCAGAGTTCTTAATGGATGACTATTTTAAAGCCAATTATAAGAATATAATTAAATATTGTAGAACGGGAGAAGTATTTCAGGATGTGCCTTTTAGTTGTCCAAATACATTTAAAATTGTCGATAAAGAATTTACTGATAGTAAATTTATTTTAACAATACGTGACTCCCCAGATCAATGGTATGATTCTTTGGTCGGATTTCATACAAGGCTTTTTGGTAATGGGAAATTACCGACTTGGGAAGATTTGAAAGCTAACGATTATGTATACCTTGGCTGGGCTTATAAAAATAGACAGCAACTTTTTGGATTGTCTTTAAATGACCATCCTTATGATAAGGATAAATTGGTCAAATATTATGAAGATCATAATAGGGCAATAATAGAATATTTTAAGGATAGACCAAATGATTTATTGATAATAAATCTATCAGATAAGGAAGCCTACACTAAATTTTGCAGGTTTATTAATATTGAGCCTAAAAAGGTTAACTTCCCTTGGAAGAATAAAACTACAGAAATATGAAACCTATATATGTAACTAAACCCTCATTACCCCCTTTAAATGAATTTAAAGAAGTATTAAAAGAAATTTGGAATTCTGAATATATTACTAATTCTGGTCCATTTCATGAAAAGTTAGAAGAAGAATTAGCAGATTATCTAGGAGTAAAATATATTTCTCTCTTTTCTAATGGAACTTTAGCTTTAATTACAGCTTTGCAAGCACTAGATGTTAAAGGGGAAGTTATTACAACTCCATATAGTTTTGTTGCAACTACTAACTCATTAATTTGGAACGGTATTACCCCTGTGTTTGTAGATATTAATTCAGATGATTGTAATATTAATATAAATGAGATTGAAGCTAAAATTACGGCTAAAACTACGTCAATTATGCCAGTACATGTTTATGGTAAACCATGTGATGTAGATGGCATTAAAAAATTAGCTGACAAATACAAATTAAAAATCATATACGATGCTGCACATGCATTTGGGGTAAAGTATAAAGAACAATCTGTTTTGAACTATGGAGATTTATCTATATTAAGTTTTCATGCTACAAAAGTTTTTAATACTATTGAAGGAGGAGCAATCATTAGTCATACTAAAGAAATGAAGACTAAAATAGACAATTTAAAGAATTTCGGTATTGTTAATGAGACAACTGTTGTCTATCCCGGAATAAATGCTAAAATGAATGAATTACAGGCTGCATATGGTTTGTTAAATTTAAAGTATATTGAGATTGAAATTGAAAAAAGAAAGCAGATTTATAATTATTATGTAAAATCTCTGAAAGATATCAAAGGAATTATAATCTATGATGTGACAAAGGTGTCAGGTTATAATTATGGTTACTTTCCAATTTTTGTTAATGAACAATATCCTTTTTCAAGAGATGAGTTGTTTCATATTTTAAAACGTAATAATATTTATACAAGAAGGTATTTTTACCCATTAATTTCAGATTTTCCAATTTACTCATCTATTGCATCTGCAAGTCGTACTAATTTACCTAACGCAGTTATAGCAACAGAGACTGTTTTATGTTTACCAATGTATGCTAACCTTGATGAGGAAACTATAAGTTTTATTGCTCATGTAATAAAAAAAACTAATAAATAATGAAAATAGCAATAATGCAACCTTATATATTTCCTTACATAGGTTACTTTCAACTTATTAGGGCTGTTGATATATTTGTTTTTTACGATGATGTTAACTTTATTAGACGAGGATGGATTAATAGAAACCAATTATTGGTTAATAGTGAAGCAAAGTTATTTACAATTCCATTATTAAAAGCATCACAAAACAAATTAATTAATGAGGTTAAATTAATGGATAATCAACAATGGCTAAAACAATTTTATACTACTTTAGAGTTTAATTATAAAAAAGCTCCACACTTTAACGAGATATTTGAATTGATAAGGTCAATTTTTGGAAAGAACCATAATACAATTTCAGACTTATCAATTGATAGTGTTAAAACAATTTCTAATTACTTATCACTTTCAATTGCTTTTGAAAAGAGTTCGACATCTTATCCCGAAACAAAAGGGATGGATAAAGCTGACAGATTAATTGAAATATCTAAGATTAAAAAGGCAGATGTATATATAAATCCTTCAGGAGGAAAAGAATTGTATCAAAAAGAGTATTTTAGAGAAAATGGAATTGAATTAAGTTTTATTAATAATCAAATACCTCATTATAATCAAAACAATAGTGTTTTTGTAGCAGGTCTTTCTATTATAGATGTTTTAATGTATAATTCAAAAGAAGAAGCTTTAAAAATGTTAGATTTGTATAACCTAACCTAAAAGAAATGGCTAAAGTTATAATATTTGGAGTGCTAGATACAGCAGAACTTGCTCATTGGTATTTAGAAAATGATTCTGAACATCAGGTAATTGCCTTTACTGTTCATGAAAAATATAGAAATGAAGAAAGTTTTAAAGGCTTACCTTTGGTAGATTTTGAAGAATTAACTAACCTATACCCTCCTGAAGAATATATGTTGTTCGCTCCAATGACAGGTAGAAACATGAATAGGTTAAGAGAAAAAGTATATTTAGAAGGTAAAGAAATGGGGTATAATTATATTTCTTATATAAGTTCTAAGGCAACAGTCTGCGGTAATGAAATAGGTGAAAACTGTTTTATTTTAGAAGACAATACTATACAACCATTTACAAAAATAGGTAACAATGTAGTATTGTGGAGTGGGAATCATATCGGTCATCATGGTGTAATTAAAGATCATGTTTTTTTTACCTCCCATGTTGTAATGTCTGGGCATTGTATAATTGAATCATATTGTTTTTTTGGTGTCAATGCTACAATTCGAGATTATTCACATATAAAACAAGGAACATTGCTTGCAATGGGGGCAAGTTTAGTGAAACAAGAAACCGATGAATGGGGAATTTATGTTGGAAATCCGGCAAAAAAAATTGAAAATAAGATAAGTCATCAAGTTTATTAATATGGAATGGATAAAAAAAGGATTGATATATGTCCCTGATGGAATAAAAGAATGGAGTAAAAGTCATGCTCAAGTACCTTTTGCTTATCGTTTGAATGTAGATATTATTCGAATCTTCTTTGCTACTAGAGATAAAAATAGTTGTTCAAGCACATCTTTTATTGATGTAAATGCAAATAATCCATCTGAAGTTTTATATGTTCATAATAAACCTGTTTTGGAGAAGGGAACAAGAGGATCATTTGATGATTCAGGTACAATGCCATCATGGTTATTAAAAATAGATAACAAATTATTTTTATACTATACTGCATGGAATAAAAGTGTTGAAGCTTCCTATAGATTATCGATTGGATTAGCAGTAAGTGAAGATAATGGATTAACCTTTAAAAAGATATTTAAAGGACCGGTTATGGATAGAAGTATCAACGATCCAATATGGGTAGGGCAACCGTGTGTTCGAAGAGAGGATGAAATGTGGAAAATGTGGTATTTGTGTTGTGAAAAAATTGAAGTAATTGATGAACACCCAGAACCTTTTTATAATGTCAAATATGCTACTTCAAAAGATGGAGTAAACTGGGATAGAGCTAATGAAGTATGCATCGATTTTGATTTCGGAAAAATTGATGCAATAGGAAGGCCATGTGTATGGAAGCATAAAGATAAATACTTTATGTTTCATTCTAATAGAATGGCAAATGGATATAGAGAAGATTCAATTGCTAGTTATAGTATAGAACTAGCACAATCAGAAGATGGTTTGAATTGGAAAAAAAATAACGATTTTGTTATGATAAAATCAGGTGATTCGAATAATTGGGATGGTATGATGAATGAATATACTTCAGTTGTTCCAACTGATAAGGAAGGAGAGTTTTATGTTTTTTATAATGGAAATGGATTTGGAGGTAGTGGGTTTGGTTATTTTATTTTAAACATAAATTAAATGATAGAGAATGAAAAAAATATAAGTAATTGTATTATTTGTGATTCTAATTCATGGACGTTTATCTATTCAAAGCAACATTTATTTAATCATGATTCTTACGAATTTCAATTTCATCAACAGTTAATATTATGTGAAGAATGTGGATGCACGCGAGTTCTTTTTAATAAAAACTATGAAGATGATAATATTGCTAATTATTATAGACTAGTTTCTCGGACACCAGTAAATTTAAATAAGGTATTAGAAAATGAAAATGATCCTAGAGTGATAAATGCTAATAATAGAGCAAATTTTATAAGTCAACATTCAGATGGAAAAAAATTATTAGAGATAGGTTTTGGAGATGGATTTACTTTAATTGAGTCACATAACCGTAATTATAACTGTTCTGGCATTGATATTACAAGTGATTACGATGAAAATATCACATACCTAAAAGAGCATGGGATTACTATTTATAATCAGGATTTTTATGATTTTCAGTCAGAAAATAAATACGATGTAATAACTTCTTTCTTGTTGATGGAGCACGTTAAACATCCATTAATGTTTTTAAATAAGATAAATGATTGTTTAGTTGATAATGGTTTTTTTGTTGTAGAAGTTCCAGATGTAAAAAACTATCAAAATTTTTATTCAGAAACACAATTAACATTTGAACATATTTATCATTACACTATTGAAACTTTAGAAAAAGTAATGATTAAAGGAGGGTTTGAATTAGTTGATTATGTTAGCCCAGGTGTCGGTTATCCTTTTGCCTTAACAGCCTCGTTCAGAAAGGTTAAAAACCCTACATGTAAATTCAATATTACAAATTATGGGGAAATAGTTCTAAATAACTTTGAGATTTACTTTAAGAAAATGGATGCTTATAAACAAGAGCTTAAAAGTCAGTTTAATAGTATAATAAAGTGTCATTCAAAGATAGTTATATTTGGGGCGGGTAATTTTTTTGAAACAATAATAGAAACAGTAGGAGATGATAAACTACATGCTATAGATTATTTTATTGACGAAACTGTTTCAAAAATAGGATCCCGATATTATGGTAAAGAAATTAGAGGGGTTGAAAACTTACAAAAGAATAATCCAGAAGCTATACTGATAGCAAGTGAAATGTTTGCGGAACAAATTAAAAATAGAATAGAAAAAATAATACCCGGCACGAAATTATACTGTATACAGAATGAAATTCTTAGTGAAATAAATTGAGTAAAAATGGATATAGATAAAAGTAGTTATGCTAAAAATGGATATTTAATTTTTCGAAATTTTTTTTCGGAAAAAGAAATGGATACTATATTGTTAGATGTATTTAAAATTTTTTCAATAGCATTTGATGAAGAGAAAACAAATGATTTTTTAGATTTAAATAATATCAATAAAGTTGAGAAACATTTGTTTGACTTGTTTGAAAAGGATACTAATCAATTTATAAATCTAGGTAAACAAACTCAGCATTTAATCTCATTATGGAGATTAGCCTCTTCTGAAAAAATAGAAAATTTATTACGAGGCTTAGACTTAGAATTTCCAAATTTTAGTGTTAGGCCCAGTATGTTTTTTAATAGTAAACATTTAGATAAAATTGGTCATTATTGGAAATTGGGAGATCATCAAGACTGGAGATCAAGTCAAGGTTCTTTAGATAGTGTTACGATATGGTATCCATATGTAGATTGTAATGTTAGTTTGGGAGCACTAGAGGTAATTCCAGGATCTCATTTAAATGGCTTGTATGAATGCTCTGATGTAGATTATTATAGTAAAATAAAAGATGATTTGATTGATGAATCCAAATATGTTTCAGTAGAGATGAATAAAGGCGATTTATTAATGTTTAATTCTTTTTTAGTTCACAGATCTGGAACAAATTCTACAAACAAAGTAAGATGGTCGAGTCAATTAAGATATAATAATTTAAAAGAGGAATCATTTATTAAAAGGGCTTTACCTAATCCATATATTTATAAACCTTTTGATAAATTAATTGAACCAGGACCTCCATCCAAAGAAGAAATTATAAATCATTTTAAAAGAATGCACTAAATATGAAAAAATATTTACACTTAGGCTACCCTAAAAATTTTTCAACATCACTTCAAAGAAATTTTTTCAGTGAACATCCTGATATATATCATCTAGGGATAGGTATTGATTCAAATATTGGATATATTGATAATCTATCATCAGCATTATTTGAAGTTTATTTAAAAAGTGCTAAAGGGTTTAAATATGAAGAACAATATCCTAAATTAAAATCTCATATTGAACATCATTATAATGAAGCAATAAAGCAAGGAAAAAAATGTTTTGGAGCCAGTAGTGAACATTTTTCCTTTGGATTTACATATGAGTCATTAGACTTTAAAACCAAAATATTAAGAGCAATTGATTTGTTTGGTAAAGATGATTTAAATGTTATTTTGGTAATAAGAAATCAGATTGATTTAATTAAGTCATTGTATAGAGAAAGTGTGAGAGTTGGTTTGCCTGGATCTTTTAGCGAGTTCATCTATAATTTATATAAATTTCAAGATAGAAATTATTTGTATGATTTTAGATATGATTTGGTTTACTCATGTCTGTCTGACTATCTACCCAAAGAAAATATTCACTTCTTAATTTTTGAAGATCTCAGAGATGAAAATAAACAGATGGTTAAAAATAATAATAAAGTATCATTAATTAACAAGATGTCAATCATATTAGATGTTGACTATTTAGATGTTGATTTTCAGCATTTTAATGAAGCTCTTAATGATAAAGAAATACTTGTAAAATCTGAACTAAATAAGAGTAACCGACATGATTTAGGAAGAGAAATGTTATTTTCAGCAGAAATTCATAGGCAAAAAGAATATTTTGTTAATGATTTGGGTTTGAATGAACCTGATGAGCTAATGTTTCAAGATGTTATTACTAAAAGGAAATTGATAAAACAATCAAAAGAAAGCAAAGGTAATGAAGAATCAAAATTGTCTTATGACTGTGATTCAATAATTGCTGAGAAACTAATTCAGTTTTATACAGAAGGTAATTATAATTTATCCGAATTACTTAATGTCTCACTTCCTAAATGTTATTTTGAAATGAATTTTTAAGAATAATTTTTTAATGGAGGATGAATCAGTTATAGTCTCAGTTTGTATTCCTACGTATAAACATAAAAAATGGTTAATGAGGTGTGTAAACTCTATTTTATCTCAGCAAACCAATTTTTATTTTGAAATTTTAATTGGAGTAGAATTTGATGATTTAGAAACTATTAATTTTTTACCAGAAATTAAGCAACAAAAGAGATATGAGTTAAAGTATTTGATTAGTTCAGAAGAAAAATTAGTATATATTAATGGTTCAAGATCAGGTAGAGGTAATTTTAATAATCTCTTAAATAGTACTAATGGTAAATATATAGCTATTTGTGATGGTGATGATTATTGGACTGACCCCTTAAAACTACAGAAACAAGCAGATTTTTTGGAGTCAAATTCTAAATATGTGGCTTGCTATGGAGGATGTAAACATGTAGATGAAAATGATAACCTTATAAAGAAATCACGGTTTAGTAATTATGCAAGCCCTACTTCAGATTTATTATTAAGAGCACAAGGTGCATTAATAACAAATTCGGTAATGTTTAGGAATGTAATAAATGGTTTCCCTCCAGAATTTATAAATGTACCAAGTGGAGATACGATTATCTATCATTTATTAGGGTTTCATGGTCATGGTAAATTTTTACCTGATTTAGGGTATTCAGCTTATCGTATCCATAGTGGAGGTATATGGTCGGGAACAAATAAAGTAAAAAGAATGCAGAATACTACGCAAACACTTTCAGCCATTAAAACCAATTTAATCCGTCATTTTGGCGAAAAGAGTGAGCATGTAATGAAAATGGATGAGGTATATTTTAATGGAGTAAAAGGGTATTTATTTAATACTATTAAAAACCTTGAATTTAATAGTTATTTTAAAATGTTACAAGTAGTACTAAAACAAAATAGTTTTAATAAAAAGAATCTACTCAAAAATCATTTAATAGATTTGTTTAAACGAGTTTTTAAGAAAAAATAAATGTCAGATTTCAATCCACAAACCTATTGGGAAACCAGATTACAAAAAAGTTTTAACCTACATGGTGTAGGAGATATTGGCCTAGGGGTTAATTATAACAATGCTTTATACAATATAAGAAAATATGCTTTCCATAAATTAATGAAAGGCTTAAAAATCGATTTTTCAAATAAAAAAATAATGGATATAGGGTCGGGAACCGGTTTTTATATTGAAAGGTGGAAAGAACTAAAGGTAAAATCAATAACTGGTACAGACATCACTAATGTGGTGGTTAATAATTTAAGTAAACAATTTCCAGAAGCTAGCTTTAGTCAATTAGATATAGGGGAAAAGATAAAAAACCCTGAACCAACTTATGATTTTATATCAGCATTTGATGTGTTGTTTCATATTGTTGATGATAAACGATTTGAACAAGCTATATGTAATATACATGGACTATTAAAAGAAAAAGGGTATTTTGTAATCTCCGATAATTTTATACATGGAGAAACCAAAAGAATGGAACATCAAGTTAGCAGGTCTTATGAATACATGACCACAACAATTGAAAAAACAGGTTTTGAACATGTTAAAACCATTCCTATGTTTGTCCTGATGAATGATCCGGTGGATACGAAGAACAGAATCATAAAAAAAATATTTTGGTTGATCGTTAAAAACGTAAGAAAAGGGGAGTCAACAAGTAAACTGATAGGGGCAATATTTGTACCTATAGAAAAAATGTTAATTTCCTTAATGACAGAAAGCCCATCTACTGAAATAAAAATATATCAAAAAATATAAACAGGAATGCATATCCTTATCCTTCCTTCAGAAGAATACATACCTAAACATAATCCAATTGCTGGTATTTTTCAGCACGATCAAGCCAAAATCATTCAACAAAACAATAATCAAGTTGGTGTAATATCGTTTTCATTTAAACATTCTTTTTATAGCTTATTTAAGGCATTATTGGGGATGAAAAATAAATTTACACTTGATTTAAATTTTAGTGCTATACTTTGTCTCTTATTTAAGAAAACAGTTAACCCTATTTTTTTCACTAATCAAGTTATTGAGGGCATAAATGTAATTCGATGTGATGGTTATTGGGGCTTTAAA
This sequence comes from uncultured Flavobacteriales bacterium, assembly GCA_963977515.1. Taxonomy (GTDB): domain Bacteria; phylum Bacteroidota; class Bacteroidia; order Flavobacteriales_E; family Vicingaceae; genus Vicingus. Next base: position 6,443 of record CAXBPN010000002.1, on the reverse strand, counting down.
AAGAGTAATTTGTCGTTAAGCAAGTACGAAATGTGGATTAAATATGGCGATTCTGCTTTAACACATTATATTAATAAATACGGTAAACCTGATGTTATTCATGCTCATAATATGATTTACGCAGGATTACTAGCAGTACATTTAAATAAAAAATATAATATACCAATTATAGTTACCGAGCATAGTTCACAATATGCAATGAGTAAAATACCAAATCAATTAATATTAAAGCTAAACAAGGCCTTTGAAACTAATTTTTCATTATATGCTGTAAGCCCTAAACTTGTAGAATTACTCGAAAATAAGTTTAAGGTATTAGCGAATAAAGTGCAATGGTTACCAAATGTTTTAGATCCATTTATAGAAAACTACCCTTTTAAAGAGAAACTAAAAAGCTCAAAATTTCGTTTTTTGAATATAGGAAATCTTATACCATTAAAAGGACAAAAAGAGCTCATTAATGCTTTTGCAAAGGCTTTTAAAAACAAATTAGATACCGTTGAATTAATTATTGCCGGATTTGGAGAATTAAAAAAACAACTCCAAGAGCAGATAGAAACATTAAACCTTGCCAACCATGTTAAATTAGTTGGACTTTTATCGAGAGAAGAGGTTGTAAATCAAATTGATAAAACAGATGTATTTGTATTACCAAGCCATTACGAAACTTTTGGAGTAGTTTTAATTGAAGCATTATCGAGGGGTGTGCCCGTAATTTCAACAACATGTGGAGGACCAGAATGTATAATTCATAAAGAAAACGGAATACTAGTTTTACCAAAACATGAAGATGAATTAGCTGAAGCACTTATTCAGATCTTAAAAGAAGGAGAAAATTTTGATTCAGCTGTGCTTCGTCAAGAATGTCTTTCTAACTATGGGAAAGAATCATTTTATAATAAGCTAATAAGTATATACAGTAAAAAAATAAGTTGCAACAGTTAGACTCGGCTTACACTCAGTAGATATACCTATATTGATCAGGGACTAATACTTAAATAGAGTTATTTTAGGTATCTTTACAAAAGAAATATAACTTAGCTTACAACTATTTTTATTAGTTTAGCGTATAAGCTTACATAACCATTAATACAACTAACATGAAAAATTTCTTCTTTTTTATAACAATCTTTTCAGTTTCAACCTTAATTTTCGCCCAAACAGGACCTGGTGGTGTTGGTAATTCTTCAAACAATGTGATTTGGTTAGATGGAAACGTACTTAGCTATTCTACTGTGCCTTATATTAGTACATGGCCCGATCAATCCGGAAATGGTAATGATTTTATACAAGGGACTTCTTCAAAACAACCTAGGAGAACTAGTTATTATGGTTTTGATGGTGTGAGTTTTGATGGTGGTGATTTTGTTCGTTCAGGTGCCATAGCCGCACTTAATACTACTAATCATACGCAGTATATTGTATACAATGGTAATAAGACTAATCATACAGGGATATTATTCAATAGTAAATTTACACAGAGTAACCAGTTTTATAGAACCTATAGATCTTCCGGTGGAAATGTCCAATCTTGGGTGTTGAATAATACTGGAGGTACAGTTAAGAATACCACTACGAATAATTCGGCTTTTCAAATCACTTCATCGCATTGGAACGGAACTGCTCAAACATGGAATAGTTTTAAAAATGGAGATTCTTTTGGATCGCAATCTGGAGCAAATGGAAATCCTACTGGAAATTCTCAAAGTACTATTGGTGCTTCATCAAGTAACTCCTATCTATTTAATGGAGATATGGGTGAAGTTATTATTTATAATTCGGTATTAAATTCTGCTCAAAGAAATATTGTAGATAACTATTTATCTTCAAAATTCAACATAACGATTAGTAATGATATGTATTCTTACGATGCAGGGGTAACTCATCGTTATCAAGTTTTTGGTATTGGTCAAGAAGCTGATGGAAATAATTTAACCGCTCAAGGTAAAGGGATAGTGGAGTTATCCATTGGATCTTTAAGCAATGGTGAATATATTTTTGCAGGGCATGAAAATACTGGTTTGGCAACAACTACAAATGATGTGCCTGCCACACTTATTGGGGGCTCTAGACTTAGTAGAACTTGGCGTACTTCTGTAACGGGATCTCCCGGAAATATGGATGTAGTGTATGATGTATCGTCATTAACTCTTCCAGCAGGTTCTTATTATCTTTTAGTAGAATCTAATAATGGAATCTTTAATGATGGCGATGTGGTAAGTTATGGTCCGTTTGCTGATGTAGGAGGCTTGGTTACTTTTTCTGGTGTAACACTTTCTGAAGGAGATTATTTTACTCTTGCAGCAGGAAGTAATGCAGGAATTGCCACTATTCAAACAGGAGATTGGAATAATACCTCAACCTGGAGTTGTAGTTGTATTCCAACAAGTACAGATAATGTTGTTATTACTTCTGGTCATACAGTAACAGCAAAATCTACTACTAATGTAAATGATTTAACTGTTGATGGAACTTTAAACACAACAACAACAGGTAGTTTTAATATAAAAGGAGATTTTACTATTAGTGCTACAGGAGCTTCATCACATAAAACGGTTACTTTTAATGGTTCATCCGCACAAACTATTAGTAATTTATCATCAGGAACTATCAATTTTCCAACATTAATAATTAATAATAGTAATGGTGTTGCTATCAATAATGGTGATTTCAGTATTTCAAATTCATTAACTGTAAGTAATGGACCATTTCAGAATGCAGGAGGAACTTGTACTTTAAAATCTAAAGCATCTAATACAGCAGTTATTGTTAATGGAAATGGAGGTTTTTCTGGAGAGTTTATTGTTCAGCGTTACATTTCTCAACGTAATGCTAGTTGGGGCGATTTAAGCTCTCCTGTTTCTGGAAATCATTTAAGAGATTGGGATAGTAACCCAGCAGGTTCTGCTGCTGAATTGTTAATGTGTGGAGTAAATGGTTTCTCAGGAAGTTGCGGGGGATGGAATTCAGTTTATGATTACGATGAAGGAATACAAGATTATGTAGCGGTTACTGATACGGCATTTGTATTAACCCCAGGTACTGGAGTAGAAGTATGGTTAGATGATGATGGTGGAACGTTATATAATAAAACATTTGATTCAAGAGGAACACCAAATTTTGGGGATGTTGTAGTTCCTGTTCAAATATCTTGGAATTTAATCGGGAACCCATATCAAGCATGGATTAATTATAGCTCTATAACCAAACCATCAATTACAGGAGCTTATTATATCTGGAATACCAATAATGGAAGCTATGATGTTGCTTTTTCAGGTTCTATACCTCCAGGACAAGCTTTTTGGGTAGAAAGTACAGGAAATGATAACGTAACGTTTACAGAGTCAAGTAAAACGGGTTCGGGGTCTAGTACTTTTTATAAAACAGCAAATGATGATGTTATTGTTGAAGCGAAAATAAAAGTAACAGAACCTTATAATAATTATTCAAGTGAGTTAAAATTAAACTTAAACCCTAATGCAACAATTTATTTAGATGAATATGATGCTACTTTCTTACCAAGTAGATTAAAAGAGGCTCCAAGTATTACTGCAAAAAGCAAAAATTCTGAAAAATCTTTAGCAATAATTTCTTTTAATCAAGAAAATGAGGTTGTAATACCAATTAGTATTCAATCAGTATTAATAGGAAAACATATAATTGAGCCAGTAAATTTTGAAGAGCTAAGAAGTAATTATAGATATATTTATTTAACAGACATGAGAACAGGAGTGTCTTATGATTTAATTGCTGAAAAATCAATTGAACTAGAGTTAGAAGCTAATGAAACTGAGAATAAATTTGAATTAAAATTATCTAATTCAAACTCTGTTATTAATCAAGTTAATACTGATGATATAAATATTTATAAAACAAAAGAAAATGTTGTTATAGAATTTAATGAAAAATTAATTTCTTCTGATTATCAAATTTCAATTGTAAATATGTTAGGACAAAAAATTATTGATGATATTACAAATGTAAACACAACTATAATAAGGATTCCGAATAGTAAATTATCAAAAGGAATGAATATTGTTTCAATTCAATCTGGACAAGGAGTTTATGTAAAAAAAATAAATCACTAACCAACCTTATTGAATATTGATACGTATTTTAATAGGATAGAAAAAAAAATATCTTAAATTTGCCACCGTTGATAGATTTTATGAAAGGAATTAAACAATTTATTTTAACATTTATTTTTATCGTTGCAATGAGCATCGTTAATAATGCCTTTGCAGCGGGGCCTCCAGGGCCACCAGGTGGAGGAGGAGGAGGACCTCCATGTTGGCCACCACCATGTGTTCCAATTGATGGAGGGATTAGTTTTCTTTTATTAGCAGGAGTTGCTTACGGAGGGAAGAAAGTATATGATATTTCAAAGGATAAAGAAAAGGCTGAATAATCTCAGCCTTTTTTTTATGTATTAAAATCTATTTGTCCTACCTTTGTTTTTCACAATTTTATAATCCATTAAATGAATTTAGATAACGAAATTTTCGATTTAATTCAAGATGAACACCACAGACAAAAAGAAGGTGTAGAATTAATCGCATCAGAAAACTATGTAAGCGAAAATGTGTTAAAAGCTCAAGGTAGTATTTTAACGAATAAGTATGCAGAAGGATTACCTTTTAAAAGGTATTATGGTGGTTGTGAGGTAGTTGATGAAATTGAAGATATAGCCCGTGAAAGAGCAAAAGAATTATTTAATGCAGCATGGGTAAATGTTCAACCACACTCAGGTTCTCAAGCAAATGCAGCTGTAATGTTAGCAATACTTAAACCTGGAGAAAAGATTTTAGGGTTTGACCTTTCTCATGGAGGACATTTAACACATGGTTCGCCAGTTAACTTTTCAGGTAAATTATACCAAACGAGTTTTTATGGTGTAAATAAAGAAACTGGTCAAATTGATTATACAATTATAGAAAAAACAGCTAAAAAAGAAAAACCACAATTAATAATTGCTGGTGCTTCTGCTTATTCTCGTGACTGGGATTATAAAAAAATGAGAGCAATAGCTGATGAAGTTGGAGCACTTTTAATGGCAGATATTTCCCACCCAGCAGGATTAATAGCTAGAGGGTTATTAAACGACCCAATGCCTCATTGTCATGTAGTAACAACTACTACACACAAAACATTAAGAGGTCCAAGAGGAGGAATGATAATGATGGGGCAAGATTTTGAAAATCCATGGGGTTTAAAAACGCCAAAAGGAGAAATTAAAATGATGTCAGCAATATTAGATGGAGCTGTTTTTCCAGGAACTCAAGGAGGACCTTTAGAACACGTTATTGCGGCAAAAGCTGTTGCATTTAAGGAAGCATTAACAGATGAATACATGGAATACTGTATTCAGTTAATGAAAAATGCGAAAGTAATGGCTGAAGAATTAGTTAAAAAAGGCTACGGTGTAGTTTCTGATGGAACAGAAAACCACTGTATGCTAATTGATTTACGTTCAAAAGATATTACAGGAAAAGATGCTGAAAACTTATTGGTAAAAGCTGACATAACTGTAAATAAAAATATGGTTCCTTTTGATGATAAATCTCCATTTGTTACCTCAGGAATTAGAGTTGGTACAGCAGCAATTACAACAAGAGGTGTTAAAGAAAAAGAAATAATTAAAATTGTAGAACTAATTGATAGAGTTATTACAAATAGAGATAATGAAGATGTGATAGAGGAAGTTAGAGCAGAAGTAAATGAATTAATGAGCAAATATCCTTTATTTCAATTAGGAGAAACAGTAATGAATTAACCTTTCACTTCCCTCCTAAAAAGGAGGGATTGAGGGAGGTGTTAAATGAAAATTAAATGATGATAAAAGCAAATAATCCACTACTAAAAACTTGGTTAGAAGTACCAACAAATTCAGATTTCCCAATTCAAAATATACCTTTTGGTATCGCAAAATATAAGGATGAAGTATTTGTTGCTACCAGAATTGGAGATACAGTTGTTAATTTATATAAAGTAGCAAAACTAGGTCATTTTAATATTGATGCTGAAATTTTTAATTCTTGTCGGTTAAATGATTTTATGTTGTTAGGTAAACAAGTTACAAGAGATGTTAGAAATGAAATCTCTGATATTTTTGTTGATACTAATGAGTTAGCTAAGAATAAAACTGAATTAAAAGATGCTTTAATAAAAGTTGATGATGTTGAAATGTTGTTGCCAATAGCAATAGGAGATTATACTGATTTTTATTCAAGTGAGCAACATGCTTTTAATGTAGGTTGTTTATTTAGAGATCCTAATAATGCATTATTACCAAATTGGAAACACATTCCAGTAGGATATCATGGTCGCTCAAGTTCAATTTTACCTTCAGGTGTAGATTTTCATCGACCAAAAGGACAACGTAAAGCTCCAACAGATGAGATGCCAACGTTTGGACAATCTAATTTATTAGATTTTGAATTAGA
>CAXBPN010000001.1:0-40113 GCA_963977515.1 uncultured Flavobacteriales bacterium | reverse complement strand
CCATTGCAACACGACCTGCAGCAAAACCTCCAGCTCCATTATCTACCAAAACCCTACCTATGCCGTTGGTCTCGAACAATAAAGGACGGTTCTGATTAGTTCCTAGCGTAGGCTGTAGCATACCACCAAGTTGTGCATTAGTATTTCCACCTACTCGCCAATTTTGTGCGAAAGTTGAAAATGAAAGCAGGGAAAAAGCAAATACACCTGCTAATTTTAAGTTGAGTGTTTTCATAATTTAAGGGTTTAAAAGTTTATAATTAATTGTTTGATTTTCTGTTTTTATTTTGATGAATAATAAATTTGAATTGAAATTAGTGATGTTGATTTTTTTAGAGCTTTTGTTAATGTTTGTTTCTTCAAAAAGAAGCTGACCAATAGAATTATAAATAGTTAAGTTGTAAGGTTGATTTGAAGCGTTATTGATATTAAAAAAATCTGTTGCAGGATTTGGGTAGAGATTGAAAAAGGATTGATTAAGCTTAACTTCATTTACTCCAACAGGATTTACACAAGTCAAAGAATCAGAGGAGACACAAACATCATCAATATAGTAATAAGAATAATCCGTATTAGTACTACTTACTTGTATTGCTGTAGTTGTTTGTTTTCTGTTAAAGTTTCCAAGTATTAAATAGTTTTCATTTCCTGTAGCGGTGAATGAACCGCTAACTTTTGTCCAATCATTTTTACTCGAAATAACACTATCACTAAATTCTACTTGTGGATTGAACATCAATGTAGAATCCATAGTGTTATCATTTATTTGAGTTGGAGAAAAGTATGCACCAAATTCTTGAATCGCATAATCATTTAAATCTGCTAAACTGACATAGAACGAAACCCAATATTTTTGCCCAGAAACCAAAGTTTGTTGTAGTTGTATTTGTATATATTCTCGATAACTATAAGAGTTAAAAGTGTCATAAACACTAATACCTATGTATGCACTACCAGAAAGAGCAGATTGAGTTCCAAAAATATTATTAGGAACATTGGCATCTCCGCTATTACAAGTATGAAAATAATCTGGAGAACCTAAAGTTGGAACTGTCCAAAAAGTTGTTTTAGGCAAATCATTTAATCCTGCTGGACAACCAATCGTATCTTCAAAGCTAGGATTAGGCACAAGGTTTTGAGCAAGCCCATTTACTGTCATTGTAAACAGCATTATCAACGTGAGCGAGATTTTAACCAGTTTATCCAAGATGCGAGCGTTAGTGAAAAGAGCTAACTAAAATAAACAAAATAATCCTCCGACACAAAATTCATTTCGTTCATTTAAGCAACGGTAATGAATGGTCTAAAGTAAAACAAAAAAGAATACAAGTCAATCCGTTTAAAGACGGAGTAAGTGTTTACGTATAAATACTTAGTGGTGTTTATTCCTAGTAAGATAATTTAAAAGGAACGAGTGGAGTTTATCCTGAAGAAATAAAGGGCTACGCTAAACTCGAACCAGCGGGGTTTCAAACGAAACAACTTTACAATTAATTTAGCTGAACAAAAGGTTCAAGTTCTTGAGCCTTTTTAGACCATGTCTAAAAAATAATATAAATATTGTTTGCAATTATGATAGTATTACTATTATATTTGCAAGCAATGAGTCAAGTTTTATCAAATATTAGTATAAAGGTAAATGAAAATCTTTACCTAAAAAGCCCAGAATCTAGTGCTTTGGGGAAGAATATTTTAAAAGAAGGTATTAACCTTATTGATGAAATTGGTTTTGACGATTTTACTTTTAAAAAGTTGGCAAAAAAAATTAAATCTACAGAAGCCTCTATCTATAGATATTTTGAAAACAAACATAAGTTTTTATTATACCTAACATCTTGGTATTGGGCATGGATGGAATACAAGCTGTTGTTTGTAACAACAAATATAGATTGCCCTAAAAACAGACTAGAAAGAACCATTAAACTTTTAACCGAAGAAGTAGTAGAAGACGGTAATATTCCTCATATTAATGAGAGAATACTTAATCATATTCTTGCTTCAGAATCATCAAAAGCATATTCAACAAAAATGGTGGAAGATGAAAATAATATTGGTGCTTTTTCAACGTATAAAAAATTGGTTCAGCGAGTAAGTGATATTGTGCTTGAGGTTAACCCTAGTTTTAAATACCCTCACATGCTAGTTTCTACAGTAATTGAAGGTAGCCATCATCAACGTTTTTTTTCCCAACACTTACCAAAATTAACAGATGTTGTTGAAGGTGAAGATGCAGTAACAACATTTTATACCAAATTAACTTTACTTACAATTAGTAATGACTAATAAGAAAAAACATATCATTAAATATTTGTCAAACTTTTTTATGAAAAGTTTGGGTATGTTCTTCTTTTTGATTTTTATCAATTTTACGTTTGCTATACAGTATGTTAATTGGAGTGACTTTAACATGACCTTAACTGAAATTATTGAAGAAGAAGAAAAAGAAGAACATCGAAATGATCTATTAGATGTATTGGTAAATAATATTGTAATTATCAGTTTAATAGATTTTGATATAAATGATGTGCCATTATTGTGTAGATATCAGTCTGATGTTTTAACCCCTCCTCCAGAATTATCATAATACATTTTATTAACCAATAAATAGTTTGGTTGAAGGAGAGTTCTAAAAATAGCACTTTTTTATTACACACCCCTTACCCCTCTTAATAAAGGGGAAGTAAAATGTTAATTTTTAGAACTCCCCTGAAGTTAAATTAATCAGTGTTTACTGATTAATGATTGATTATACCATCAACTTAAATTGAAGTTGATGTAAAATATTTGTATTATGAATTCAATAAAAAACGGTTTTTTTTCAAACCTAAAAAATGATTTGCCGGCAAGTATTGTCGTATTTTTAGTAGCAATGCCACTATGTTTAGGTATTGCATTAGCGTCTGGAGCACCACTTTTTTCTGGAGTTATAGCAGGGATTGTGGGAGGAATAGTAGTTTCTCTTTTAAGTGGATCTCCATTGGGAGTGAGTGGTCCTGCTGCTGGATTAGCAGTAATTGTGTTGTCTGCCATTCAAGAGCTTGGAGCATTTGAAATTTTTCTTTTAGCAGTAGTTCTTGCTGGAGTTTTTCAGTTGATATTAGGATTTCTTAAAGCAGGTGTTATTGGATATTATTTTCCTTCATCAGTAATTAAAGGAATGTTATCAGGTATAGGTATCATCATAATTTTAAAACAAATTCCACACGCTTTTGGTTATGATAGAGATCCAGAAGGAGATTTAGAGTTTTTACAACCCGATGGACAAAATACGTTTAGTGAGTTGTTGAATATGATTGACTATGTCAGCCCTGGAGCAGTGGTAATTGCACTAGTTTCATTAGCGGTTCTAATTCTTTGGGAGCAACCTTTTATGAAAAAAGCATCAATTTTTAAAATCATACAAGGCCCTTTAGTAGTTGTAGCGTCAGGTATTGGGCTTAACCTATTATTTCAAGGGTCAGATCTAATGAGGCTTAGAGCAGACCAACTGGTTAGTATTCCTGTGCCTGATTCTTTAGGTGGATTTTTTAATCAATTTACTTTCCCTGATTTTAGCCAATGGGATAATGCTCAAGTTTATGTTATTGCCATTACTATGGCAGTTGTGGCAAGTTTAGAAACATTGCTTTGTGTTGAGGCTACCGATAAATTAGACCCAAATAAAGGGGTTACCCCAACCAATAGAGAGCTAAAAGCACAAGGAATTGGAAATATTATTTCAGGATTTATAGGAGGGTTGCCAATTACACAAGTTATTGTAAGAAGTTCTGCAAATATTCAATCAGGAGGAAAATCTAAAGCATCAGCTTTTTTTCACGGTATATTATTATTGATTTCAGTAATGGTTGTTCCAAAAGTTTTAAACCTTATTCCATTATCAAGTTTAGCTGCTATTTTGTTTATAGTTGGATATAAATTGGCTAAACCTACTGTTTTTAAAGAGGTATATAGGTTGGGGAGATCTCAATTTATCCCTTTTATGGTAACAATAATAGGAATAGTATTTACAGACTTATTAATGGGAATTGGACTAGGGATGGCTGTTGCAATATTCCACATTCTTCATAATAATTACAAAATTCCATATCATTTTAATCCAGCGAGTTATGTTAAAGGAGAGCCTATTGTTATAGAATTGGCTGAAGATGTTAGTTTCTTAAATAAAGGGAGTATTCTTCAAACATTAAATCAATTACCAAACAATTCTGAAGTTTTTATTGATGGCTCAAAAACAAAGAAAATACATCCTGACGTTATTGAAATAATAGAAGATTTTAAACAAAACGCTAAAGAAAGAAATATAACAATAACAAGTAAAGGATTTGCCAATGAAGCAACATTGGATCCTGTTAAAGACTTTAAAGCAAGTGTTTTAAAGTCTGAATTAAACTAACTATTAATCTAATAAAAAAGAAATGAGAACACATACAAAAGAAAGTCAAAATACAATTACCCCTGAAAAAGCAATACTATTTTTAAAAGAGGGGAATGAAAGATTTCAAAATAATTTAAAAGCCAATCGGAACTTATTACAACAAGTAAATGAAACTAGCGAAGGGCAATTTCCTTTCGCCACAATTTTAAGTTGTATTGATTCTAGGGTCTCAGCCGAACTTGTTTTTGATCAAGGATTAGGAGATATTTTTAGTGTTAGAATTGCTGGAAATTTTGCGAACGATGATATTCTTGGAAGTATAGAATTTGCCTGTAAAATAGCAGGTTCAAAAGTAGTTGTGGTACTCGGTCATTCGTCTTGTGGAGCAGTTAAAGGTGCTTGTGATAATGTTCAGTTGGGGAAGCTAACAGGTATGTTAGCTAAAATTAAACCAGCTGTTAATGGTGTTAAAGGAGATTTTAGTGATAAATCTTCTAAAAATGAAGCGTTTGTTCAAGCTGTTGCTGATAAAAATGTAGAACTAACCGTTCAAGCAATAAAAGATAATAGTGAGGTATTAAAAGAAATGCTTGATAATAAAGAAATCTTAATAGTTGGAGCCATGTATAATGTTGCTACAGGAGAGGTAGTTTTTAATTGATACTGGGTAATTAAACGTTAGCATTAATTTATAAAAAAATGGGAGATTCCATTTCATTAACACCAATAAAACGTTTTTTCAACTTACTAAAAGTTGATAAACAAGAAATCTTTAGTATTTATTTGTATGCACTTTTTAATGGGCTTGTAACACTATCTATCCCTTTAGGAATCCAAGCCATAATAAGCTTTATTACAGCTGGGGAAGTCTCTAGTTCATGGATAGTTTTGGTTGTTTTCGTAATACTTGGTGTTGCCTTTACTGGTGTTTTACAAATAATGCAGTTGACGATAACGGAAAACTTGCAACAGAAAATCTTTACTAGAGCAGCTTTTGAATTTGCTTATCGTATCCCTCGAATGAAGATGGAGGCAATTGATAAAGCTCATATGCCTGAATTGGTTAATCGATTTTTTGACACATTAACTGTTCAGAAAGGGTTGCCAAAAATATTGATGGATTTTTCAAGTGCTTCATTGCAAATTGTTTTTGGTTTAATCTTATTATCTCTCTATCATCCTTTTTTCATCATGTTTAGTATGGTGCTAATACTAATCGTGTATTTAATATTTAAATTTACTACACGTAAAGGTTTAAAAACTAGCCTGAAGGAATCTACTTCAAAATATGAGGTAGTACATTGGTTAGAAGAGTTAGCTAGAGCTAACTCCACATTTAAACTTGCTGGCAGAACAGAATTGCCCATGCAAAGAACTGATGAGAAAGTCTCACAATACTTAACTCACAGAAAGGCACACTTTAAAACTTTGCTGTTACAGTATATCAACTTAGTAGGTTTTAAAGTGGTAATAGCTGCTGGATTATTAGTAATAGGTGGTTTGTTAGTTATCAATCAGCAAATGAATATAGGTCAATTCGTTGCTTCTGAAATTATAATCATTTTGGTTTTAGCCTCAGTTGAAAAATTGATTTTAAGTATGGAAACCATTTACGATGTGCTTACAGCAATTGAAAAGGTAGGAAGCATCACAGATATTCCCCTTGAAAAAGATGTGGGCTCACCTATAACCTTTAAAGAAGGAGAAGCGATATCAATAAAAGCAAAGGATTTATCTTTTCAATTTAAAGATTCAAGAGAGAAGATTATTGATAACATTTCTTTAGATATAAAAAGTGGTGAAAAAGTATGTGTCTCCGGGTTTAGTGGTTCAGGAAAGTCGTTTCTGTTACAACTTATTGCCGGACTTTTTGACTCTTACCAAGGAGCAATTTCATTTAACAACATTCCAATATCTAGCTTATGTAAAGAAGATATCAGGTCCTATATAAATGACAGTTTAGCTAAAGAAGACATATTTAAAGGAACTCTCTTAGAAAATATTACTCTAGGAAAACCAAATATAGCTCATGAACAAATTCAAGAAATAGTTGAGGTATTAGGGTTGTCTGATTTTGTTTCAAGTACAGAAAATGGATACAATACAGCCTTATTGCCTGAAGGACAAAACTTGCCTAAAAGTATCCGCTTAAAGATAATGTTGGCAAGAAGTTTAGCAGGAAATCCAAAGTTGGTGTTAATTGGAGATAATTTCAATCATCTTGAAAATAATGATAAACAAGCCTTTATAAATTACTTACTAAAAAGTGGGAAAACTTTCACGTTAGTTGTGGTATCTAACAACCCTGAAATTGCAAAACATTTTGATCAAGTTATCGTTCTTGAAAAAGGTAAAATAATTGGTAATGACAAGTTAAGTGCATTAAGTGATAAGGAGTGGTTTAGTGAAATCTTTCAAACAAATTAAACTATGTTAAACATTAGTAAAAATAGCGTTGAAGGGAAAGTAGAAATCAAAAATTACCAATCATTTTCAATGGTTAGTAATTATAAAGCAAGTAAAGTTTTTTCCAAGCTCCTTATTATCTCATTTGCTATATTCTTGGTAGCAATGTTTCTTCCTTGGACGCAAAACATCAGGTCAAGTGGTTATGTAACAACTCTTCAACCAGATCAGCGACCACAAACTATTAATTCTATAATTGCTGGAAAAATAGAAAAGTGGTACGTAAAAGAAGGAGATTTTGTAAACAAAGGAGATACTATACTATTCCTTTCCGAAATAAAAGATGAATATTTTGATCCTAATCTTTTATCAAGAACTGAAGAGCAAATAAAGTCTAAAGAACTTTCTGTGCAATCATATATGAGTAAAATAAATTCATTAGATAGTCAAATTGATGCGCTACTTAAAACCAAATCTTTAAAAAGAGAGCAGGCTAAAAACTACCTTAAACAAGCAAAATTAAGTGTGCTTTCAGACAGTGTAGATTTAGAAGCTGCAAAAACCAATTACCAAATTGCCAAAAAACAATTTGAACGACAAGAGCAGCTATATAAAGATGGTCTTAAATCTTTAACTGATTTAGAATCAAGAAAACTTAAATTACAAGAGACTCAAGCTAAAATGATTAGTGCTGAAAACAAATTACTTAGTAGTAGAAATAAGTTAATAAATGCTGATGTAGAAATAAACTCAGTGAACAACCAGTACAGAGATAAATTGTCAAAAGCGGAATCAGATAAATATACTGCTTTATCCAATATGTATGACGCAGAAGCATTAGTTACCAAAATGCAAAACCAATACATGAATTATTCTATACGAACAGGAATGTATTACATCACTTCTCCAATTAATGGGGTTATCACTAAAGCCATTCGTTCAGGTATTGGTGAAACCGTTAAAGCAGGAGAAGAAATGATGAGTATAATGCCTGATAAATATGATTTGGGTGTAGAAATGTATGTTAAACCTTTCAATTTACCACTTATTGAAACAGGTCAAAAAGTACGATTTATGTTTGATGGATGGCCTTCAGTAGTTTTTTCAGGCTGGCCAAATGCATCTTATGGAACATTTGGCGGTAAGATTGTTGCCATTGATAATTTTATTAGCCCAAATGGTAAATATCGAATTTTAGTAGCTCCTGATAAAGATGATGTTTCTTGGCCTAATCAACTCCGAGTTGGTTCTGGAGCTAGTGGAATGGCATTGCTTAAAGATGTTCCTATTTGGTACGAACTATGGCGAAACCTAAATGGATTCCCTCCTGATTATTATAAAACAAGCAACAAAAAAAAATTAAAAGGTGCTAAAGAATGATTCGAATAACTATCATATTCATGTTATTATCGTTTAACCTTTCTGCCCAGATAGATGCTGTAAATACTTTAACCTTCGATGAGTTTATGGATAGGGTGAGCAAACACCATCCTTTGGCTATGCAGGCTGACTTAAAACTTGAACAAGGAGAGGCAACGGTGCAAAAAGCAAGGGGAGATTTTGATCCTAAAGCATTTTCTGATGTGTCTCAAAAATATTTTTCAGACCAACAATATTATAGTGTAATTAATAGTGGTTTAAAAATACCAACATGGTACGGGGTTGAGGTAAGAAGTGGATATACTCAAAATGATGGCGTTTTTTTAAACCCTCAAAATAATACTCCTGGAGCTGGTTTATGGTATGCAGGTATTTCTGTTCCAGTAGGTCAAGGATTGTTTATTGATAAGAGAAGAGCTGAACTAAAGAAAGCAAAAATATATCAAGAAAGCACGCAAGCAGAAAGAGATTTATTATACAATGAATTACTTTACAATGCAGGTAAAGCTTATTGGGACTGGTTCGAAAACTACAATACCATTAAAGTATATCAAAACGCACTTGAGGTAACTCAACAACGATTTAATGCTGTTAAGCAAGGTGCATTATTTGGCGATAAACCTTTTATTGATACCGTTGAAGCGGCTATCCAAGTTCAGAATAGAATGTTAAACCTCCAAGAAGCAGAGTTGGATTATAAAAACGCAACTGCATTATTGTCTATTTATCTATGGGTTGATGGAATAGTTCCTTTAGAAATAAGTGAACTAAATCGCCCGATTAGCAGTGAAGATCTTTTAATAGTTAGTGTAAATCAAGTATTAACTGATGCTCTGGATAGTTTAACGAATAGACATCCTTTACTGCAACAGTATCAGTTTAAAATAGATCAATTAAAAATTGATAAAAAATGGAAACAGGAACAGATAAAACCTCAACTTAATTTAAAATACAATGCCATTAATCAACCTGTAGGCAATGATGCTTTTGCAAATTACAATAGGAATAATTATACATGGGGAGTAGAGTTTAATATGCCTATTTTCTTGAGAAAAGAAAGAGGAGAATTAGCATTAGCAAAATTAAAAATTAATGATGCAGAACTTGAATATTTATCAAAACAAGCAAACATTACCTATAAGGCTATTTCTGCTTTAAACGACTTAGAAACTACTGAGCAACAAATAGTCTTGTATGCCAGAACCATTAATGATTATGCTAGCTTATTAAAAGGAGAAAGACAAATGTTTGATGCTGGAGAAAGCTCTTTGTTTATGGTTAACTCCAGAGAATCTGGCTACATCAAAACACAATTAAAATATATACAATTATTAACAAAAAATCATAAAGCAAGTTTAGCGGCTAGTTATGCTTTTGGATTACTAAAAAATAATTAAAGTGGAACAACTCATAACGTCAGAATTTAAATTAGGAATTATTGCAGGAGGACAATTAGGTAAAATGTTGGTATTAGCAGCAAGCAATTGGGATGTACAAACCTTTGTTTTAGATTCCTCCAAAAATTGCCCCTCTGCCAATATTTGCACCAATTTTACCCAAGGAGATGTGTTATGTTATGATACAGTACTTGAATTTGGGCAAAAAGTGGACATGGTTGCTCTAGAAGTAGAAAATGTAAATATTGAAGCTCTTATAAAGCTTAAAAAACAAGGTAAAAAAGTTTTTCCAGATTCTGAAATCTTAAAAATTATACAAGACAAAGGATTACAAAAACAGTTTTATGTCCAAAACAATATTCCAACAGCAAAATTTAAACTTTTTGAAGATAAAAACGCTATCCTTTCTGCTGTTGAACGAAATGAAATAGCCATCCCTTTTGTGCAAAAAACTAGAACAGCAGGTTATGATGGGAAAGGAGTTAAACTTGTTAATCGAAAAGAAGATTTAAATGACTTATTGGAAGGAGCTTCTGTTATTGAGGATTTAACAACAATCAAAAAAGAATTATCAGTAATTGTTGCTCAGAACACTAAAAATGAAATTAGCAGTTTTCCAACTGTAGAAATGGTGTTTAATAGCAGTGCCAATTTGGTAGAACAGCTTATTTGTCCAGCAGATATATCTGAAGAAATTGAAAAAGAAGCTGATAAATTAGCTATTGACTTAATTAAAAAGCTTGATCTCAAAGGAATTTTAGCAGTAGAAATGTTTTTGACTGATGATGATAAAATTATAGTGAATGAAGTTGCTCCAAGACCTCACAATAGTGGTCACCACACGGTTGAAAGTACTATTACCTCACAATACGAACAGTATTTAAGAGCCATATTTGGGTTCCCTTTAGGAGACACCTCTATTAAACTACCGTCTGTGATGATTAATTTATTAGGAGAACCTGGACACAAAGGAAAAGTTAAGTATGAAGGCGTTACTCAAAGTATGGCATTAAAGGGTGTTAAAACACATATTTATGGAAAAAAAGAAACTTATCCTTACCGTAAAATGGGACATGTAACGGTAATGGATAAAGATATTAATAAAGCAATAGAGAAAGCAAATAAAGTAAAACAACTATTAAAAGTAAAAGCATGGTAACACCTAAAGTAAGCATCATAATGGGCTCAGATTCTGATTTGCCAATTATGCAAGAAGCAGCAACTATCTTGAAGAATTTTAATATTCCTTATGAATTAACCATAGTGTCTGCTCATCGAACACCTAAAAGACTGGTAGAGTTTTCAGAAAATGCCCATCAACGAGGAATTGAAGTGATTATTGCTGGTGCAGGAGGTGCTGCTCACCTGCCAGGAATGGTAGCCGCAATTTCTCCTTTACCTGTTATTGGAGTGCCCATCAAATCATCTAATTCTATAGATGGTTGGGACTCTATATTGTCTATTTTACAAATGCCTGGAGGAGTTCCTGTAGCTACAGTTGCTCTTAATGGAGCAAAAAATGCTGGCATATTAGCTGCACAAATAATCTCTATTAGAGATAAAGAAGTTCGTCAGCAAATAATCAAATACAAAAATGATTTAACTATACAAGTTGAAGAAAAAATTAAACGATTAGAACCTTAAAAAAAATACTATGGAAAACACAATTATACACCCAACAGATTTTTCAGAATGTGCTAATAAAGCATTAGATTATGCTATTCTTATAGCTAAAGCACTTAACCTTAAAATATCTATCGCACATGCAATAGATTTTAACGAGTTAAATGGCTTAGAGCGTAATTCCCTAAATATGGTAGATGAAACCAAATTGTTAATAACGGCTACTGAAAAAAAATTAAAAAATCTAGTAAACAAAATCGAAGCTCATCAGATAAAATGTTCTGCAACTATTTGTTCTGGTAAAATTAGCCTGTGGCTTCCTGAATTTACAAATAAAAACAACCCAAAAATGATTATAATGGGAACTACAGGATCAAGTAGTTTGTCAAAAAAAATCATGGGTAGCAGTACTTATTCTATTATAAAAAGCACTAATGTCCCTCTTCTTTCGGTTCCAGAAAAAGCAATTTTAGGGGATTTTAAAAAATTAACGTTTCTATCAAATTATAAGAACAAAGATATTGCCTCTATAGGTATTCTTGTAGAAATAGCTTCTCATTTTAACTCAGTAATTGATGTTGTTCATGTTTTAAATAATGATTCAGCAAAAAAAGAGAATAATAGAAAATTATTTGATGACCTTAAATTAAAAATAGAAGAAAAGTTTAAATATGAACATTTAAACTTCCAACTTTTATTTAGTAATAATGTTGAACAACG
Source organism: uncultured Flavobacteriales bacterium (assembly GCA_963977515.1). Lineage (GTDB taxonomy): Bacteria > Bacteroidota > Bacteroidia > Flavobacteriales_E > Vicingaceae > Vicingus. Next base: position 28,212 of record CAXBPN010000001.1, on the reverse strand, counting down.
ACTTCAAATTTTAATAGAAGAAACTGATCCAGATTTGATTTCTTTGGTAATGCGTAAACAAAATTTTTTTGAACGATTATTTTTTGGAAGCCTCACTGAAAAAATGGCTTATCACTCAAAAACTCCTTTATTAGTTTTCCCAATAGGGGATTAACTTAACTACAAAAATTAATGAAAAAAGATTTACGAAAAATAAAACTATGATTCTATTACATATTATTTCAGATGAAGAAAAACAAGCTATCGAAATTGTGGATTTTTTAATGGAAGAAAACCTTCTGTTAGAAGCCGTACTCTTAGAAAAAGTAACGGTTCGAAAAAAGAAACAATCAGGAAAACCAGAAAGTACCACACAAACTTTAATTATGGGAAAAACGAAGGGGTTACTGTTTAACAGGATTGACCAAATGTTAAAAGATAAATATCAAGAAAAGATGCCTATTATATATTCTACTCCTATTGTTCATATAGATTGGGAACAATCTAAGAAACTTGTTAATGAAGTAGCTAAGATTTAAGAAAAACAGCAACTATTTGCAGCTTTTACTTGTCAAGAAAATTGCATGTGATTTGCATGTGAACTACTATGTTTAAGCAGTTTTAGTCAACTTGTAGCTAATAGTCATAAAAGCAAAAATCCAGCAACATCAATGTGTTACTGGATTTGTGTGTGGAGCTAAGAGGGGAAATATCGAACCAAACCATGCACGAAGATTTATTATTAATTGAGAATTTCGATACTAAATTATTAGATAAAGTAGCCTAACTATTTAATACAATTATTATCAGTTTATTGATATTTATGTCATATAATATGACAATCTTTTCTAAGATTAAGACACCGTTTGATTCGTAAATATTTTTTCTTCTTACTTACCTTTTGTTATTTTGAAGTGTGGAAAAACACAAGAAAGAATGAGCAACAATAAACTGCAATAAAAGGCAAAAAAGAGTAATGAAAGACAATTAACAGCAATAAGCGGAAAGCAGTTTTTTACTTATATGGTTCTTTGCTCTTAAATTAGGAATAAACAAAGTCTGTGAAGTATGAATTTCAAATATAATATTAAAGAAAGAATGTTACGGCTACCAATGATAGACTATAAAAAGGTACGTAAAGAACTCCCTAAATTATTAGGAAAAACATTGAGGACTTTTGACAGGTACTGTAGCATTAAGTTAGATGAATTTACAGATGTACCAGCACAAGATTTAGACATCATAGCTTCATATCTAAATTGTACAGCTAATGACCTTAAAAATTATTTCATTACTAAAATGGGGGTAATTAAACATAAAATTACTGGACACAGCTAACATAAAATCTAAATACTTCCAACAGATTTAATCCAATCATATTCCAAGATTGGATTTTTTTATGATAGTTAATTCTCCTATCAAAAAATGCTGATTTAACCTAATAATTTCCTTACAAAATATTTCCAAAATTTGACAAAGTTGTCTTTAAAATTAAGGCTTTGACAAGTTTTTAGTCATTATTTTTGAAAAAAATATTAGTATTAATCATTTAAACTTTTTTAGTTATGGAATTAGACGAATTAGACTTTGAAGTAAAGCCTAAAAACCTGTCTGAATTTATCGACATCTTGGTAGATTTTGACATTGACAATGAAATCATCGGACAAACCGAAGATGAAAATCCAATCATTCATATTGAATATGATGAAGACGGAGAAGAAGCTGTTGGTCAGCTATTAGAAATTGGTAAAATTATTGAAGTCGATTCTGATGAAGATGAGGACGAAGATTAATTTTTTCTTCCTCTTACAAGGGTAGTTTTTAACTACCCTTTTTTTTGGTTTTTATCTGTCAATTATCCATCAATAAACATCAACTATCCATCAAATAAATAACAATAAACGTCAATTAAATCACAATAACCATCAATTACCTATCAATAAGTGTCAAAACAGAATCTCTAAATATACTGTATTTAAAGGAGTTTAGAGCCTTTGACGTTTATTGATGTTTAAATGGGTAAAACGACTATCATTTTAACCCTTAATTTTTTAGAACTATGAAACGAGCTAAAAAATGTTTTCAAATAGAGAACGTATTTGGTCAAGAGAGTTCCATGTAACCTTAAATAAAAAATAAATATAGACTCATGAAATGTATCGAGTGCAACAAAAATTTTACAGCAAAAAGAAGTGATGCAAAATACTGCTCACATAATTGTCAGGTTAAAAATTACAACCGCAGAAAAAAGCAAGAACTGGAATTTAAACAACAAGAAAAAATCGCTTTAGGCAAAGTTCAAGAAAAACAAAAAGGAAAGGGTTTAGCCCTTGACCAACAGATCCATTCTATTCATCAGAAAGTGGTCGTTTTAGAGCAACAATTTAACCAAGTAAAAGAGGAGGAAGAAATAACATTAATTGAACTAAAAACGATTAGAGATGCAGTAAAGGAAAGCGATCAAAAAGAGGATGCTTTAACAACTATTTTAGCTTTAAATGATGAAAAATTTTATGAATCTTATTGTAACGATGAAGAATTAAGAGCTAATGGACTTGGTTTTATCTTGAACGGAATTGTTAATGTCAGTTTAATAGGATTTAACGAAGCTGAACGCAACAAAGAAATGAAACGAGCAAGAAATAAAATAGCTCAAGAATTACACGAGGTAATGGAAAATCAGGAAGATGATAAAGCCTTACTCAAAGAGTTATTCCAAAAGTTGAAAAGCACCAAAGCAAAACTAAAACACCAGTATAAAGGTATTCAACTATTAAACAATAAAATTGAATTATTGAAAAAACAAAAGTTAATTCCTGTAAAAATAAATACTCCCAAAAAGGCAATTCAACGGACTAATTTAATGCAAAGACAAAATTCAAGCAACAACAACCATCTTAAAAATGGTGTTGGAGGCACAGAACTACAAAACATGACCTTTGATACGTTTACCTTAGATAGTGAGTTAGGTCGTTTTTTAGGAGAACTGGATAGAAATATGACCTCATTTGCATTAACAGGAGATTCAGGTGCAGGGAAAAGTTATTTTTCGTTTGAACTCGCTAAGGTTTTTATTGAGAATGGTTTTAAAGCCAAATATTTTGCATTGGAAGAGGGATTAGGAAAGTTAACACAAAACAAGGTTCGTTTTTATGATTTAGGAAACGATATTACCATTACAGGAAATGGAACATTACGAGATGTGAGGCGAGATGCCAAACAATATGATTTAATTGTGATTGACAGCTTCCAAAAATTGAATGTGAAAGCCGAAGAATTTGAACGATTACGACAAGATTTTCCAAAAACTATTTTTATCATCATTTTTCAAAAAACAACTTCAGGTTCTATGCGAGGGGGTTCTTCTATTAAGTTTAACAGTTCTGCTACAATTGATGTTCAGCTAAAAGATGAGGAACGTATTGCTTTTATGGAAAAAGGACGTTATGGTACTATTGGCTGGGCGTACTCGATTGATGAGGGGGTAATTATTAGAGAATCATAACATGATTATTTAAAACTAATTTAAGCAAATACTTAAACAATAAAATAATTTTCCTTACGTTTGTATTTAAGTATTTACTAAAATAATTGAACGATGGAAAAAACGGAAGAAAATTGTATTAGAGGTTGTGCTGATGTAAGCCTTATAAATAAGGGTATTCAAGATTTGATAGGGATGTCTGATGAAATTGAATTAACAGCCAAAATATTAAACTTGGCAGGTAATGAAACACGATTAAAAATATTATTACTTATTAAAAATGAGAAAAAAGTATGTGTTTGTGATATGAGTGATATTATGGGTATTTCTGTTTCAGCCATTTCGCAACAATTGCGAAAATTAAAGGATGGGAATCTCTTAAAAAGCGAAAAAGAAGGGCAAACTATTTATTATCATATACACCCTTCCTCTACTGAAATATTGGAACATATATTTGAAATATTTAATCATAAATCAATTAAAAAAGTAGCATAATGGAAACTCAAAACAAAAATTCAAAAGGAGCTGTGGCAACAGGAATTATTGCAGCACTGGCAGCTTCATCATGTTGTATTCCTCCAGTAATTGCTGCAATTGCAGGAGTAGGTGGAGCAGCAGGTAGCTTGTCATGGATGGAACCTTTACGTCCATACTTAATAGGATTGGCGGTAGTAGCAATTGGTTATGCTTGGTACAATCATTTAAAACCAAAAAAGGAAGACGATTGTGGTTGCGATATTGAAAAACCGAAATGGTATCAAACTAAAGGTTTTTTAATAGGAATGACTTTATTTGCAGCCGTTTCAATCACTTTTCCGTATTATTCAGGTGTCTTTTTTTCAGACAATAAAAAAGAAGTAATAGTAGTTGATAAATCCAGTATTCAAAAAATTAATGTGAAAATTGAAGGAATGACTTGTGATGCTTGTCAAAATCACGTTAACCATGCAGTAAACGAATTATCTGGAATTGTAGATATAAAAACCTCTTATGCCGAAGGAAATGCTATTGTAGAATTTGATAACACTCAAACCAATATATTAGAGATTGAGGAAGCAGTTAATTCAACTGGTTATAAAGTAATAGAAACAGAAAACATAACCATTCCTCACGGACAAGAAGGACACGTTTGTGGACCTAATGGTTGTGGAAATTCTAATTAAAAGACCAATAATGATACAAGTGATAAAAGAAGAAACATTAAACCTTTCAGATTCATTTATAGATTTGTTTAAAATGGTAAATGATGAAAAAGGGCATTTGTTTTTAACTGTTCAAAAGGAACTATTAAAGGAACACTCACTGTCAATTGACAAAGTTGCTGAACTTCTTCAAACTTCTAAAGATGAAGCAAACATTATTTCTAATCAATTTGGGGAAAAAGATGAACAAGGAAAAATAGTTGCCTTTGCAGGGCTTTCCTTAATACCGACAAATCACTCCTTTCGAGTAGATTTTAAACAATTTTATACTTGGTGTGCTGCCGATGCAATTATTTTTCCTCAATTATTAGGTGTTCCAGCTAATATTCAATCAAAAGATCCAATTACGGGTGAGGAAATTACATTGTCGATATGGTTTAATGAAATTTCAAGAAATAGCCATAAGGACATTTATATATCTTGGGTTGATAAAATTGACCAATGTGATATTAGAAATTCAATGTGTAATCGGACACATTTTTTTAGCTCTAAAAATTCAGCTTCTCAATGGCAAGAAAAAAATACGGATGCACGTATATTTTCGGTTAAAAGAATTTTGAAACAAGTAACTCTAAATGAAAAATGATAATACAAACCTTATAAATTTAAAAAGATGAAAAAAATAATGCTAATAACAGGTACAGCCTTACTAATTTATTTAAGTGCTCAAGTTTGTGGATGTGGAAGTTGTGAAGCAAATGCAACTAATACCGAAACAACTACTTCCATTAATAAAAAAGTAAAAACTGTAAAACTAAAAATTACGGGAATGACCTGTTCAGGTTGTTCCAATCACGTAACTCAAACTTTAGAAGGAGTAAAAGGGGTTTCAAAAGTAGGTTTAGAATATCCTGGCGATGTAGCAACAATTGAATATGATGCAGACAAAACCAACGAGAAAGAATTAATTGCAGCAGTAGAAAAAATTAATTACAAGGCAGAAGTTGTTAAAAATAAACCCGCCTCTAATACTTCAAAATAAAAAAGTATGAAAACCCAACGAAAATACATAGATAGTCAACTAAATGATATTCTTTTTTCAGAGTTTGAAATAGAGGGGAATGATTTTATTTTGAATATATTTAGAGAATTGCTTGAAGGAAAACCCATAACAAAAGGCAGGTATCATGAAATTGTAAATTTACCTAAAGAAAAAGCGGATAAAATTTTAATTAAGCTGGGAGAAATGGACAATCAAGATAATATTGTAGCATTTTCTGGGCTTTCAGTAACCCCAACCGAACATCAGTTTATTGTAAATGGTAAGATGCTATACACTTGGTGTGTTGTAGATGCTATTCTGTTTACTGAATGGTTAGATGTGGAAGCTAATGTTCGTTCTACTGATCCTATTGATGGTTCACCTATTGAGTTACAAATAAATGGTGGTCAATTGCTTTGGACAAAGCCATATCCTTTATTTATTTCTTGGGTAGAATCTGTTGACACTTGTAATATTAGAGGCTCGTTTTGCAACCATGTTTCATTTTATAGCAGTGAAAAAACAGTTCAGGAATGGTTGAATAATAATCCACAAGGAAAAATATTAACCCTCGAAGATTTTTTTACTTCGGAAAATATAGGCTTAAAATGCTGTTAAAAAATTAATGATTAAAATTTAGAAAAATGCTAAAAAATATATTTGGAAAGAATGGAAAAGAAACTCCTCAAAACACAGAAACTATTTCATTAAAAATTGAAGGAATGACCTGTAGTGGATGTTCTTCTCATATTGAAAAAGATTTGAACGAAACAGAAGGAGTTGTAAGCTGTTCGGTAAATCACGAAACAGGACAAGGAGAATTTACTTTTAATAAAGATCAAATCAATAAAGCAGCAGTTGTTGATGCCGTAAATAAGATTGGAAATTATAAAGTAGTAAACGAAGCTGAAAAAGAGGATTGTTGTGCCACAGATACTGGAGCCACTAAACCGCAAAATAGTGCTAACAATAATGGAAATAACGATTACGACTTAATCATTATTGGTGGTGGTTCAGCAGCATTTTCGGCTATGACAACCGCTAATGGATTAGGATTATCGGTAATGTTGGTCAATGGTGGGTTAGATATTGGAGGAACGTGTGTAAATGTAGGTTGTGTGCCTTCCAAGCATTTAATTCGTGCAGGAGAGAGTATCCATAAAGCTTCGCATTCTCCGTTTGCTGGAATATCACCTACAGCCCCAAAAGTTGATTACGGACAAATTATTCGTGATAAAAAAGAATTGGTGTTGGCAATGCGAGAAAAGAAATATTTAAAAGTTGCTCAATCAGTAGAAAATGTAACCATTATAGAGGGGTGGGCTAATTTTGTAGATGATAAAACCATAGCAGTTAATGATAAAAATTACACGGCTTCCAAGTTTTTAATCTCTACAGGAGCTACTACTAATATTCCAAAAATTGAAGGATTAAAAGAAGTGGGTTATTTAACCAATATTTCTTTGTTTGATTTAGAAGAAAAACCTGAAAGTTTAACTATTCTCGGAGCAGGCTATATAGGTTTAGAAATGGCTCAGGCTTTCGCTCGATTGGGAGTTAAAATTAGAATTTTGGAATTTACAGATCGGGTGTTACGAACACAGACCGAAGATGTAAGTGCTGAAATTCAAAAGCAATTTGAATCAGAAGGAATAAAAGTCTATCCTAATTATCGTATTGAAAGGATAACAAGAGATGAAAGCAAAATTATTATTTCAGGAAAAGATGCTATAACAGGAAAGCCGTTTCAATTTTTTGAACCTGGACACATCGTTGTTGCAACAGGAACAGTTCCGAATACTTCTAAAATGAATATTGAAAATGCTGGTGTAGAGCTTACTGAAAAAGGATACATTAAGGTAAATAACGAACAAGCAACTAATATAGCAAATATTTATGCCGCAGGTGATTGTACCAATACTCCTGCTTTTGTTTATACAGCAGCCCTTGAAGGTAAAAATGCCATTTTAAATGGCTTTAATGGTGAAAACAATAAAGCCGATTACTCAGCGTTACCTTGGGTAGTTTTTACCGACCCACAAATAGCAGGAGTTGGTTTAGATGAAAAAGAAGCCGAAGCACAAGGCATTCCTTTTCAAGTAACGTCTTTACCAGTTGAGGAAATACCAAGAGCAGCAGCAGCTTTAGATACACGAGGGTTTGTAAAATTGATTAGAAACACCACTAACGATAAAATTATTGGGGCTAGAGTAGTTGCCCCCGAAGGTGGAGAATTAATTATGGAAGCAGCTTTGGCGGTTAAATATGGCATTACGGCTACTGAATTAGCGGAAACATTCCACCCTTATTTAACTATGAGCGAAGGAATAAAAATAGCTGCCATCACCTTTACTAAAGATGTTGCGGAATTAAGTTGTTGTGCAACCTAAAAATCAATTAATATGAGCAAATTAGTTATTACAATTCTTTTTATATGGATAAGTAGTTTGGCAATTAGCCAAACTACTTTTAACATAACTTATGACCGAACTGTTGATACCGTTCAGAACCAATCTGACTGGGCTTACTTTAATGCTGTGCTTACTAATCCATCATCTGTTGATTCAGTAAACATTAGGGCTACTTTATTAAATAAGAATACTCCATTTGGTTGGTCAGTTTATCTTTGCCCGTCAACAGGTTGTTTAGCATACTTTGATACTACGGCATCAGTTTTAATAGCTCCTTTGCAAACAGATACTTTTTTAATAAAAGTATGGACAGATGTAATGGCTATTGGGAATGGTAATCTTACTATGAGGTTTGAAAATGAGTTAGATACAACAGATTTCATTAATACAACACTCTTTATAAGATATGTTCCTGTTATTGTCGGTATTGAAGAAAACGAATCTCAAAATAATTACTTATCTCAAAATTACCCTAATCCTTTTGATAAAACGACTACCATTAATTACAAGATGCAAACACTTGGAGGAGAAATTGTTGTGTTTGATATGTATGGGAGAAAAATCAAAGAATATTCTTTAATAGGAAAGGAAGGTAAAGTAATAATTAATGAAAATCTTTCTTCTGGTATTTACTTTTATTCGCTTAGAGATCAAAATAAAATTATTGAAACCAAGAAATTTATTGTTCAATCCAACGTTAACGTCAAACCATAATTTGTTAAACAGTGTTAGAATATTTTAAATACATAATTATTTTTTTCGCTTTTATACTAATAGCAGAAACAAGCTGTATTGCCCAAATCCACTTAGAACCAGTTAACGGTGAAAATGGTATTCCTGGTCCAATTTCAGGTTCTTTCATTATCAAATGGGCTTCAGTTGATAGTGCAATTTATTACGAATATATTGTGAGTGATAATCCGTTATGCTTTGAGGGCTGTCCTGGCGATACTCGACAAAAAACCACGCCAGATACCACCGCAACAGAGTATAATTTGCAAGAAGGGAAGATGTATTATTGGATAACAAGAGTTTATTATCTAAATGGAGATACAAGTTATTGGTCAGCTATACCATCTTCTTTTTTAGCGAAAACTCCTCCTGAAGCAAATCCAGATGAAATAGTTAATATTTTACCTAACCCTTGTGCTAAGGAAAATATAACATTTAAAATAGATTGGTATGTAAATCCAAAAGCCAGAGAAATAAACATTTCCATCTATTCTGTTTTCGGATTTAAAATATCGGAATATAATATTGAAAAGGAGAATACTCGTTATCAGGAACACAAGCTAAATGTTACTTCTTTTACTAAAGGAGCGTATGTTGCTTTAATTATATTGGATGACAACCCCAACAATCCTAATAATAGAATAATCAGAAAATTTATTATACAATAGTATGTGGAATAAATTAGTCATATTACTTTGTGTCTTGCTATTACTTAGTATAAAAGGAGCTGCCCAATGCTGCTCTCCTGGGAACCCTGTTGGAGGAATAGGTAATTTAGGGACTTTAAATGAAAAAACCTTAAAGATAATCTTAACCCATAGATACAGTTACTCAGGAAAATATATGGAAGGCAATAAATCTTATGACCCTTATTTTGTGAAAACGGGGAATTTTAACTACACAGGAATTTTATTAGCCTATGCGTTAAGTAAAAGAATTACTACTGAACTGGAAACGGGCTATTTTGAAAATAAAAGCCAAACTTATGTTGATGGAGTACTTCCTTCAAAAAAATCAGGAAATGGAATAAATAGCATTACTGTAACACCTAAAATAAATATTATTAAAAAGAATGCTTGGGAAATTACAACAGGATTGGGAATCAAATATCCTGTTGGTGCTTATAATAAGGAATTTAATGGGGCGATTGCCGAGTTAGATGTACAACCATCAACAGGAGCAACAGATTTTATTAATACGCTTTTCATTTCTAAAGAATATTTAGAAAAACATTTAAGATTTTTTTTATACAATCGAATTGAATTAAAAGGAACAAACCCATTGCAATATAAATATGGTAATTTATATGCAACCAGTTTTTTCGTTTCTTATAGTGCTTCTGTTAGATGGGATTTTATCGCTCAAATAAGAAACGAATTTAGAGAAAAAGATGAACGACCTGCTCAAGTAAAACCTTATGATGTGGTAAAAATACCTATAAGTGGCTCTGAAAAAGTGTTTTTTAGCCCTCAAGTAAATTATAACTTAAATCAAACTCTAAGTATTTTCGTTTTAGCCGATGTACCTATTTACCAATATTATAATCAACAACAATTAGCAAATAGCTATGCTGTTTCGATAAGTATTATAAAAAAAATTGAACCCAAATCCAAAGATAAAATTAAAACCCTATGAAGACAACCCAATTGCCATCAGACCTAACTACTGACATTAAAACTCGCTTAAAAACATTAAGCGGTCAGCTTAATGGAATAATAAAAATGTTAGAAGAAGGGAAAGACCCAGAACAAATTAATATTCAATTCAAATCTGCTGACAAAGGATTGCAAAAAGCACATTATTTATTATTAGATGAAGTGTACAGAAAGGCAATAGCCATAGGAATAGTTAAAGCAGTTGATTCTTGCCCTGGTAATTGTGGAAATGAAGATAAAATAGAATATCTTAAAAATCAGTTTCCAAATCTTGAATTAAATGAATTGACTGAAAAATTAAAAGAAATTCAAACTATTGAAAATCGCTTAAAAAACTACAATGAGAACAAAAAGTAGGTAACTTTATAAATTAAAATTCATTTTAGATGAAAAAATCAATCAACAAAACAATCTCAGCACTTACCTTATTATCAATCATCATGTCTAGTATTTTCGTTTCGTGCGAGAATGAGAATAAAGTTGAAAATAAGAGAAAAGAAGTTTTTGCTATTCACGATGAAATTATGCCAGAAATGGGTAATTTGATGAAGCTAAAAAGAGAAACAAAAGCTAAAATTCATTTGTTAGATAGTTTGGGAATTGATGCTAAAGTGGATGAGTTAAACACAATAATTCAGAGGCTTGACGAAGCAGATGAAGCAATGATGGAATGGATGAGAAATTTCAAAGACCCGACAGAGGAAACAAGCGAAACAGAAGCTTTAGACTATTTAGAAGAAGAATTGAAAAAGATAAAAGAAGTGAAGAAAAAGTTCAACAGTAGCAGTAAACAAGCAATGAAAGAGCTATCAATAAAAACGACTACTAATGATTAGGAAAGTGATAAGAACATCTTTCTTTTTAATAATACTCTTTTTCTACGCTTGTCAAGAGGAAGAAAAATCACTACCTATACTTGGTGCAAAAACAATCGAAGCAAATGGAGGTTTTATAGATACTACCTACAAAACAATTCCCGATTTTATATTCATAGATCAGGATAGTAATGAAATATCCCAAAAGACATTTCAAAATAAAATATACATAGCAGATTTCTTTTTTACTACCTGTCCTACCATTTGCCCAATAATGAAAACACAAATGTTTCGGGTTTATGAAAAATTCAAAGGGAATAATCAAGTAGCTTTTTTATCACATACTATCGACCCAAAACACGATACTGTTGCAGTCTTAAAAAATTATGCCGATGGATTGGGAGTAAGTAGTAACCAATGGCATTTTGTAACAGGCAACCGTGAAGCAATATACGACATTGCTCAAAATCATTATATGATTAGTGCTAAAGAAGATGAATCTGCACCAGGTGGTGCTATTCACGGAGGCTCATTCATATTAATTGATAAAGAGAAAAGAATTAGAGGTTGTTATGATGGAACAAATGAAAAAGAGGTTACACAATTAATAAATGATATTCCATTTTTACTTCAAGAAAAATAGCTATCAATTTGTAAATTTTAGTTAAAAAAAGTAAAATAAATTTGTTTACCCCCTCCCCCTCAGATTCATCTTTGTGCTATTATTAATTTAAACTCAAAAAAGATGGAAAAACAAATTGAAATTTTTACCGCAGGTTGCCCTGTATGTGAACCTGTTGTACAACTAGTAAAAGATACTGCCGGTACAAACTGTGAAATAACTATTCACAACCTTTCCGAGCAATGTGAAAGCAAGGTTTGTGTATCAAAAATGGAAATATACGGTGTAAAAAGACTTCCAGCCATTGCCGTTGATGGAAAACTAATAAACTGTTGTAAAAATGTAACCATTACTAAAGATGATTTAGTAAATGCAGGAATAGGAACTTGTTAAACAATGGCTAGCATAAAATTTAACAAAAACGCTTCAATAGGAGCTGCTTTACTCTCGGCAGTTTCCTTGAAGTTGTGTTGTTGGGGGCCATTGCTTTTAACCGGTATAGCAGGAGTTAGTGGAAGTTCTGTCTATTTTTCATGGCTTATTGTTTTAAAACCTTATTTATTGACCATTGCTTTTTTGTCGTTGGGATTTGCTTTTTATCAAGTTTACAAACCAAAAAAAGAGGAAAGTTGTTGTTCCGGGAATTGCAAAACAGAAAAAAAATCATTTTTTAAATCAAAACTTTATGTTTGGATAGTAGCTGCTTTTGTTATTTCAATGACCTTAATTTCTTATTTTCCTCAATTTTTTTATCGAATAGGCGAAAAAGAAATTATTATAATTGATAATTCAAGTATTGAATCGGTAAAATTAAATATTGAAGGGATGACTTGCACAGGTTGTGAAGAAAATATCAATCATTCACTCAATCAGTTAGATGGACTTGTAGCGGTTAAGACAAGATTTTCCAAAAACTATTTTATTATCATTTTTCAAAAAACGGTTTCGGGTTCTATGAGAGGTGGTTCTTCTATTAAGTTTAATAGTTCTGCGACTATTGATGTTCAAATCAAAGATGGGGAGCGTATTGCTTTTATGGAAAAGGACGTTATGGTACTATTGGTTGGGTGTATTCGATTGATGAGGGGAGGGAGGTTGTGGAGAATTGATATTATACTGCTTAATAGTTTGCAACAATTATAAAAATAACTTTATAATGTAATTGTATCATTTTTTTTTCATTATTTTGCACTAAATGAAGTTTTTTGCTATTATATTATCCACGTTTATTTTGGTTCTCTCCATAGTTCCCTTTGAAGATGATTATTGTGGTATTCAATGCGAAGAAATATCTGCTTCTAATCAACAAGATAGCGGAAATCATAACAATGAATCATGCCCCCCTATTTGTGGCTGTCAATGTGTCCATATACAGGTAGCCGCTGTTAGTCGTGACATAATAGAAACCCCATTAATTTCAGTTAAGAATACCAAACTTTCAAGAGTTTATGATGAGGATATTTCTTTTGATTTAATTAATTCTATTTGGCATCCGCCAAAACTTTCTTAATAATTATCGTCTTTTTACATTGTTCTTAAACACATAGGAGTTAACTCTTTCTATGCGTTGCTTGCACATAGAAAATTTCGATAACCATTTCTCAACTTCTCATTCTTATTTGTCTTTAATCACTTTATAGTAAATGGTGAAATGGAAGAAAAAAAGACCCTTGTGGCAAAACACAATTAGAATTGTAGTCATTATGTTAATCAGCATCCTTTTGATACTTGTTATCATTGGTAGGTTGTGGCACTACTACACAAAACATATAAATTAATAGCTCATGATAGATAAACTCATAGCGTTCTCAATAAAGAACAAATTAATAATCGGACTGCTTATAATCGGACTGATTATTTGGGGCGGGTACTCCATGAATAATCTCCCAATAGACGCTGTACCTGACATCACAAACAATCAGGTTCAGGTATTAACGCTTGCACCTACCCTTGCAGCACAAGAGGTAGAACAGTTTATTACCTACCCAATTGAAATTGCATTAGCAAATGTGCCAGGAGTAATTGAAAAGCGTTCTATTTCTCGATTCGGGATTTCAGTAGTAACAATTGTCTTTAAAGATAATATGGATACCTATTTAGCTCGGCAACTTGTCACGGAGCGTTTAAAAGAAGCTGAACAAGACATCCCAAAAGGACTTGGCTCACCTGAATTAGCTCCAATTACAACAGGATTGGGTGAAATATACCATTATGTATTGCATACAGAACCGGGATACGATACTGTCTATACTGCAATGGAGTTACGAACTATCCAAGATTGGATAGTTAAACGACAGTTAGCTGGAACGGAAGGTATAGCTGAAATAAGTGGTTGGGGTGGATTCCTAAAACAATATGAAGTAGCCATCAATCCTGAGAAGCTCAATAGTATGAATGTGAGCATTGCAGAAGTTTTCAAAGCACTTGAAAAAAACAATGAAAATACTGGTGGTGCATACATTGAAAAAGGTTCTAACACCTATTTCATTCGTGGTATAGGGCTTGCCAAAAAATTAGAAGACATCGAAAAAATAATTGTAAAAAGCGAACAGGGAGTTCCTATTCTCATTCGTGATGTGTCAAAAGTTCAATACGGAAACGCAATTCGGTACGGTGCAGTTACACGTAATGGCGAAGGAGAAGTTGTTGCAGGTGTTACCTTGATGTTAAAAGGTGCTAATACCGCAGAAGTTGTTGAACGGGTAAAAGAAAAGGTGAAGATTATACAAAAATCCTTACCTAAAGGTGTAACCATTGAACCTTTTATTGATCGGACAAAACTAATTGATAAAGCCATTGGTACGGTAACAAAAAACTTAATTGAAGGAGCATTGATTGTCATATTTATTTTGGTGCTTCTTTTAGGTAATGCAAGAGCAGGTCTTATTGTCGCATCAGTTATACCACTATCCATGCTTTTTGCATTTGGAATGATGAACCTCTTTGGTGTTTCTGGAAACTTAATGAGTTTAGGAGCAATAGATTTTGGATTAATTGTGGATGGAGCAGTAATTATAGTGGAAAGTATAGTCCATCGGATTACCAGTCTCAAGAATACCAAGCGGATGAATCAATTAGAAATGGATGAAGAAGTTTATCAAGCATCTTCAAAAATCAGAAGTTCAGCGGCATTTGGAGAAATTATCATTTTAATTGTTTATTTCCCAATACTTGCTCTTGTAGGAATTGAAGGTAAGATGTTTGGTCCGATGGCTCAGACAGTTTCATTTGCAATTTTAGGAGCATTTTTACTATCACTTACCTATGTTCCTATGGCATCCGCTTTATTTTTAAGTAAGAAAGTCAACCACAAAAGAACTATCTCAGACAAAATAATGGATTTCTTTCAAAAGTTATATAATCCAATTATACATTATGCTCTGAAACATAAAATCTCTGTACTATCTGTTGCTTTAGTGTTATTTGCTATTAGCTTATTTACATTCAATCGTATGGGGGGTGAGTTTATTCCAACACTTGAAGAAGGAGATTTAACTGTTGAGGCAACATTGATGCAAGGAACATCTTTGTCTGAAACGGTTAAAGCCATTACTGAAATGGAAAAAATATTGATAAATAAATTTCCAGAAGTAACCGAAGTAGTTTCAAGAATCGGAAGTTCAGAAATTCCTACTGACCCTATGCCAATTGAAAGAGCCGATATTATGGTAATTTTAAAAGACAAGTCAGAATGGACAAGTGCTGATAATAGAACAGAATTGATGGAACAAATGGAAGAAGCATTAGAAGTCCAGTTGGGTGTTCGGGTAGAGATTACACAGCCCATCCAAATGAGGTTTAATGAATTGATGACTGGAATCCGACAAGATGTAGCTGTTAAAATTTACGGAGAAGATTTGGATGTATTAGCTCTAAAGGCAGATGAAGTAGCAGATATTATTTCATCAGTAGATGGTATTGGAGAACCATTTGTAGAACGAATTGCAGGACTTCCACAAATTAATGTTGAATACAACCGTGATAAAATAGCACAGTATGAATTAAATATTGAGGATGTTAATACTGTATTAAAGACAGCATTCGCTGGTCAAGTAGCTGGAGTAATATTTGAAGGTGAAAGACGGTTTGATATGGTGGTAAGGTTAAATCAAGACTATCGTACCAATATTGACAACATCAGCTCTTTGTTTATTCCACTTCCATCAGGCAAACAAGTTCCGTTAAGTCAACTGGCAACCATACAATTTCAAGAAGGACCAGCACAAATATCACGAGATGATACCAAAAGAAGGATTTTTGTAGGATTTAATGTTAGGGACAGAGATGTACAGTCGGTAGTTGAAGAAATTCAAGGAAAATTGGATGAACAATTAAAACTGCCTTCAGGATATTACATCACTTATGGAGGTCAGTTTGAAAATCTGATTGCAGCCAAAAAAAGATTAGCTATTGCTGTACCAGCAGCACTATTATTAATTTTTGTATTACTATTCTTTACTTTTCGATCAATCAAGCAATCACTATTGATATTTACAGCAATACCTCTTTCGGCTATTGGTGGAATTTTTGCCCTGTATTTCAGGGGAATGCCCTTTAGTATATCTGCGGGGGTTGGATTTATTGCCTTGTTTGGTGTGGCTGTATTAAACGGCATAGTGCTAATAGGTTATTTCAATCGTTTGAAAGAAGAAGGAATGACTGATATAACTGAACGTGTATTAACTGGTACAAGAGTGAGGTTACGTCCAGTCATAATGACTGCTGCGGTAGCATCATTAGGGTTCTTGCCAATGGCATTATCTTCATCAGCAGGTGCAGAGGTTCAAAAACCTTTAGCAACAGTTGTTATTGGCGGGCTACTTTCTGCCACACTGCTTACGTTAGTAGTACTTCCAATATTATACATCCTTGTTTCTGGTGCATACAAAAGAAAAAGATGGTTCAATAAGGCAATGATGCTTATAGTACTATTGTCCACCAGCTTTATGTTTGCTCCATCAAAGATAAATGCACAGACCGATTCTGTCTCTGTTTTGACCTTAGATCAAGCCATTGAACAGGCGGTGAAAAATAATGCGAGCATTAAATCTGCAAATTTGGAAGTAGAACGGCAAAGGATACTTAAAAGAACTTCCTTTGATTTAGGTAAAACCAATATTGACTACAAACAAGGACAATTCAATAGTCCGTTAGTAGATGATAACCAATTCGGAATTTCTCAAAATTTTGCTTTTCCCACAGTATATTCTAGCCAAGCTAAACTGGCTCAGGCGAATATCAAAGGAAGTGAGCAACGATTAGCCATTACTCAAAATGAGTTGGTTGGTAAGGTAAAATCTACCTATTACCAATTGGTTTATTTGAATGCTCTGTTGGATTTATTTCGTTCACAAGATAGCATATACAGTAATTTCCAAAAAGCTGCCGATCTACGGTTTAAAACAGGGGAAGCCAATTTGCTGGAAAAAACAACGGCTGAAACACAATTGATGGAAGTCCGCAATAAGATTGTTCAAGCCGAAGCGAATATTCAAATATTCCGAAAGCAGTTACAATCATTGTTACAATTTGATTATGTTCCTGATATTGTTAGGACTGAATCCGAAAAAAGGGAAATTAACTTGCCCAACGATAATGAAGCACTTAGTAGTAATCCTTATTTAGCTTATATCAAGCAACAGGTTGAAATTAGTAGAGCTGCTACGAAAGTGGAGCGTTCAAAACTGTTTCCTGAGTTTACGGTAGGTTATATGAATCAATCCCTAATTGGTACAGAAACCATTAATGGAGTGAATCAGAATTTTACAACTACTGATAGGTTTTCAGCCTTTAAAATTGGCATTTCTATTCCATTGTGGTTTAGACCGCAGGGGGCTAGAGTAAAAGCTGGAAAAATTAGTCAGGATATTGCAAATTCTGATTTAGAATATTATCAAGCGACCATTCAGGCAGAATTTGAACAGCTTGTTCAACAAATGTTAAAATATCAAAGTGTTCTGAATTATTATGTTCAACAAGCAGTGCCACAATCAGAAATGATTATCCGAAATGCTGGAAAAGGATACAAAGCTGGAGAAATTGGGTATGTTGAATACGTACAGGGAATCAACACAGCTCTGTCAATTAAGTCAGCATATCAAGAAAATCTCAATCAATACAATCAAACCATTATCTCACTTGAAACCATTATAGGAGGAAAATAATTATGAAAACAATAACAAAATATATAGCCATCGTGCTTTTAGGCAGCAGCATTTTTACAGCTTGCCAATCGGAAAATGAATCTAATGAAGAACACGAAGAAGAATCAAAAGCAAATCAGGTAGAAATTACTACTTCACAATTTGAACATGTAGGGGTTCAACTTGGAACTTTTGAAAACAAAAACTTAAACGATGTGGTAAAAGCCAATGGACACCTAGAAGTTCCTCCACAATATCAGGCGAGCGTTTCTTCTTTTATGGGAGGAGTGGTAAAATCTATTCATGTGATTGAAAGCGATTTTGTGGAAAAAGGAGCTATTCTAGCTACCTTAGAGCATCAGGATTTTATCAAATTACAAGAGGAATACCTTAAAACCAAGAGTAACCTGGCATTCGTTGAAAAGGAATATGCAAGACAAAAGAAATTGCATGAAGAAGATGTGAGTTCAGGTAAAATCTTCCAGCAAACAGAAGCCAACTACAAAGCTGAGAAAGCAAAATTCAATTCACTACAAAACCAACTTCAACTTTTGCATATTTCTACGAATGCACTTGAAAATGGACAGATTAGTAATTCGGTATCCATCAAAGCTCCGATTAGTGGCTATATTGGTCATGTGAGAATACGAATTGGAGAATATGTAGCACCGAGTAAACAACTTTTTGAGATTATAGATAATCGACATATTCACGTTGATCTTTTGGTCTATGAAAAAGATTTGTTCAAAGTTAAAATAGGGCAGAAAGTAAGTTTTATTATGACTAATCAAGGCGATGAACAAATTGAAGGAGAGGTATTTGGAGTTGCCAAAGCATTTGAAAATGAAACAAAATCGCTGGCGGTACATGCTGAAATTAAAAACAATGAAAAACTTGGTTTAGTACAAGGCATGTATGTTAACGCCCTTATAACAGTAGGTGAGCAAACAGTAAAAGCCATACCCGTTGATGCTGTTGTTCGATCTGGGGGCAGTGAATATATTTTTGTTCTGGTTGAAGGAGAAGAAGCCGAGAAGGATGAAAAAGTTGATGAAGATGATGACCATAAAGAAGAATTAGAGGAAGAATCGGAAGAGAACGAGGAAGAATTAAATTTCCGCATGGTAGAGGTGAAAACTGGAATCTCAGAACTAGGCTATGTGGCTGTTGTTCCTATTGAAGACCTTGAAAAAGATACTAAAATTGTTGTCAAAGGAGCATTTTACCTGCTATCTCAATTAAAAAATGCTGAGGGTGGAGATGACGATGATTAATCAACTCCCAAATCACAAGAAGCACAGATATAAATAAAAATTAATTAATTATGAGTGAAGCCTGTTCAAAAGATGTTTGTTTAACAGATGAGCCAAAACCTAAAAAAGAAAGTGTTTTTGGAAAATATAAAGCCTATCTATCTTCGATAATAAGTTTTATATTATTAGCTGTTGGAATAACTTTTAACCAACTTGAGGTTGATTTTTTCAACACCTATTTTCAATTATTTCTATTCGGAATAGCCTATTTAATTGTGGGCGGACCAGTGGTATGGAAAGCCCTTACAAAAATTATAAAGCTTGATTTTTTTAATGAGTTTTTTCTGATGAGTGTTGCTACAATTGGGGCATTTACTATAGGTGAGTATGCCGAAGGTGTAGCTGTAATGTTATTTTATGCTGTTGGAGAGTTATTTCAGGATGCAGCTGTAAACAATGCGAAACGCTCCATCGAGTCACTACTTAAATTACAAATAGAGGAAGTAAATGTATTAGAAAACGGAACAACAGTAATTAAACACCCAAAAGAGGTAAGGCTTGGAGAAATAATTCAAGTAAAATCGGGAGAAAAGGTTGCCCTTGATGGAGAACTACTAACGCAAAACGCCTCTTTTAATACCGCAGCTCTAACAGGAGAATCAGTACCCGATGATAAGAAAAAAGGAGACACCGTTTTAGCTGGAATGGTTAATCTGAATACTGTAATAGAAATTAAAATAACAGCACTTTATGCCGATACCAAGCTATCTAAAATTCTTAAAATGGTGCAAGAAGCGAGTGGCAGAAAAGCAAAAACCCAGCTCTTTATCTCTAAATTCGCAAAAGTATATACCCCAATTGTTACCTTTTTAGCGGTAGCTTTAACGTTTTTACCCTATTTTATTGTAGATAATTATGTTTTTAACGATTGGCTGTATCGTTCCTTAGTCTTTTTAGTTATTTCCTGCCCTTGTGCGTTGGTTATTTCCATTCCGCTTGGTTATTTTGGCGGTATTGGAGCGGCATCTCGTAATGGCATTTTGTTTAAAGGATCGGATTATTTAGATAAAATGACCGAAATAGATACGGTGGTAATGGATAAAACAGGAACATTGACCAAAGGAGTTTTTGAGGTTCAAAAAATTGTTTCAGAAAGTTTATCGGAAAAAGAATTGCTCCATATTGCAGCTGCAATAGAAACCTACTCAACACATCCAATCGGCAAAGCAATTGTAAAATATGCCGAAGTCGATTTTAAAAACATTGAAATAAAAAATGTAGAAGAAATTTCTGGTCACGGCTTAAAAGCCGAACTAAACAATCAAGCCATTTTAGCAGGGAACAGTAGATTACTTAAAAAGTTTAATGTTACTTATGATGAAAAAATTTCAGCAATAACAGACACTATTGTTCTAATAGCCATAGCTGGAAAATTTGCCGGTTACATTACCATTGCAGATACCATAAAAGAAGATGCAGTAGAAGCGATAACGGCATTACATCATCTTAACATACGAGAGGTGGTCATGCTATCAGGAGATAAGCAATCTGTAGTTGATAAAATAGCAAAACAATTAGGATTGGATAAAGCCTTTGGTGGTTTATTACCAGAAGACAAAGTGAATGAAGTTAGTATATTGAAAGCAGCGGGTGGAAAAATAGCTTTTATTGGTGATGGTATTAATGATGCTCCTGTAATAGCAATGTCTGATGTGGGCATGGCAATGGGCGGATTAGGTAGTGATGCTGCGATAGAAACGGCTGATGTAGTAATCCAAACCGACCATCCATCTAAAATAGCAACCGCTATAAAAATAGGTAAAGCAACCAAGCGAATTGTTTGGCAAAATATTATTTTAGCTTTGGGAGTAAAGTTAATTGTTCTTGCTCTAGGTGCAGGAGGAATAGCAACAATGTGGGAAGCGGTTTTTGCTGATGTTGGGGTGGCACTTCTTGCAATTTTAAATGCGGTTAGGATTCAGAAAATGAGGTTTTAGGGGTATATTTGTAATCTAACTAAAAACAAATTTTTATAGAAAAAATAATTAAAAAAAATATATTGATATAGCGTAATGCTATAATTCTTGTCCTTTAAAACTGACAAATTAAACCAACCAAGAATTATGAGTAGTACGCCCTGATTGGGGTGTGCTTTGCTTATTTGGTTGATGGGTATGTCAGTACCTAAAGGACGGGTAAGTTAAAGTTACACCCCTCTTTTTTGAGGGTTTTTACCACTAAAATCCGATGTTATGATTAAAATTTTGCTCCTCGAAAAAAATGTGATCTTTTCAAAAACTTTAGAATACCACTTGAACAAAGACAAGCTATTTGATGTTGTTGCTATTTGTAAAGAGGGAAGTGAGGTTGTCAAATTCCTAAATACAAATCCTGTTGATGTTATCTTAATAGACCCAAACCAAAGTAATGGTTATGTAATGACTGTTCAGGTAAAAAAAGAATTTCCAAAAATTATAATAATTGGTTTCTCTGATGATGGAGAATATTCTAAAAACAGGATGTTGGAGTTTGGAGCAGCCAGTTATTTATCTAAATATGATACAAGTATTAATGAATTAATAGCTGAAATTAAAAGATGTTATATAAATTTATAAAAACAGAATATTAATGACACAAACAGAAAAAAGTAAACTCGTTAATGAGTTAGATACGTTATAACAAATTTAGTTGAAAAAGACAAGTGAAAAAATTGTCTTGCAGTTGAAATGTTTGTCGAAAAAGGATGTGAAGCATTATTAATGCTAATGAATAGAAAACAAGAAATGACATTTTAGTTGACAATATTTTCAACAATTGACAAAGGATGTCTTAAACGAAAAAGGAGGATAAAAACAACATAATTTAGACCAATAATCTAAATTATTTGTGAGCCAAAAGCTAAAACATATCCTACCCAAACAATACACAAAAAGCAAAGAACTGTTGCAATTAACAAAAATGGATTGCAATAAATTAAGAACCTATAAAGGCTTAGAAGATACAACCAATGACGAAGCTATCCACATCATAGAACAATTAGAAAGATTAGCTAAAATACTGTATCAACAAGTAGTAAAAGAAGAACCATTATGACCGATTTATCCGTATTCAATCAATTTACCGTAGCAAGTAAACAAAACACCCATAACAAGCAAGGAAAAGGAGTAATTTACACCAGAGTTTCCACCAAAGAACAAGCAGACAACAACAAGAGTTTAGAAACACAAAAAAAGTATTGTGAGCAACTTGCTATAAAAAGCAACATTGACATTATTGAATACTTTGGAGGAACTTACGAATCTGCCAAAAGTGATGAAAGAAAAGAGTTTACTAAAATGCTCTCATTCGTAAAAAGGAACAAATCCGTTTCCTATATTATTGTCTATTCTTACGATAGATTTTCAAGAACAGGAGCAAATGGAGCTTACATCAGCGAACAATTAAAAAAGCAAGGAGTAGTTACCATTTCAGCAACCCAAAAAGTTGATATTGATTCCGCTTCGGGTTCATTTCAACAAAACCTTTATTATATGTTCAGCCAATTCGACAACGAATTAAGGCGAGATAAATCAGTAACAGGAATGCAAGAAAAACTAAGAAAAGGACATTGGACTTGGAAGCCTCCATTTGGTTATGTTAATCTAAATGCAGGAGAAGGAAAAGAACCTAACATTGTAGTCAATGCTGATGGCAAACTATTACGACTTGCCTTTAAATGGAAAGCAGAAGAAAATATATCAATAGAAGAAATAGCCAAACGCTTGGAGAAAAAAGGGCTTTCTATCCCATCCAAACGCTTAGGAGAATACTTTAAAAATCCATTCTATTGCGGAATATTGGTAAGCTCAATAATACCCAACGAGTACATAATAGGTAAACACGAATTATTAATACCAAAAACAGTATTTCTAAAAGTTAACGATATACTAAAGCAAAATAATCACGGTTACAAACAAAATCTTGATGATGAAAATTTACCATTAAGACATTTTATAAAGAGTACGATTTGCAAAACACCCTATACAGGATATGTAGTTAAAAAGAAAGGATTGTACTATTACAAAAACAATAGAAAAGGCAGCAAAGAAAACAAAAGTGCAAAATTGATGCACCAAAAATTTAAAGCATTTCTAAGCAATTATCAGTTAAATGATAAGAAGTACATAGAGCCATTTAAAGACACGATAAAATACATATTTGTAGAACAACATAAAGAGCAGATAAAAGAAGCCGAAATACAAGAAAAAAGACTAAAGGAAATCGAGAACAAATTACTACGCTTAGAAGAAAGATACATTTTAGAAGAAGAAATATCCAAAGAGCAATACGATAGATTTGCAACACAACTTAGAGCAGAACAACAAGAGATTATTAAAAACTTGTCAAAAGGAGGTTTAATCTTATCGAACCTTGAAAAAGTGGTAGAAAAAGCACTAAAATATTCTCTGAACCTATCGAATTTATGGAGTTATGGGACATTAGAAGTGAAAAGAGGGATACAAAATTTGCTATTTCCAGAGGGGATACTATATGACTTCAAAAATGATGTTTATCGAACCATTCGAGTAAATTCTATTTTCAATGTAATACATTCATTATCAATAGAATTGGCAGAAAATAAAAAGCGAGGGACAACAAACTATATGTTATCCCCCGCTTTGGTGGGCCCACCTGGGCTCGAACCAGGGACTTTCTGATTATGAGTCAGATACTCTAACCAGCTGAGTTATAGGCCCGTTCTAATGTTCATCAGAAACTGGCTGCAATTTTACGTAAATGTATTTTAATTACCAATAATTCCGATTACTATTTTGCTATTTTTGTTGCAACTATGTTGGAAAACATCAAAAATATAATTCTAGACTTAGGAGGAGTAATCATTAACTTAAATCAACAACTGACTTATGATGCATTTAAGAAACTGTTTCCTAGTAAGTATGAGAAGATTTTAATTGAGTTAGAAAGTAATAACTACCTTGAAAAATTTGAAACAGCAGAAATCTCAAAAAAGGAGTTTATTTCTTTTATTCAAAAATTTGACACCTCCATTTCTGAGAAGGAAATAGAGAAAGCTTGGAACAGTATGTTGTTGGATATTCCAGAAAATCGAATTCAATTAATTAAATCTTTAGCTAAAAAGTATAATGTCTATTTGTTGAGCAACACAAATGAAATTCATTATCAATATATTGAAAACTATGCTGTTCAAGAGTTTAATGTGCTAAGTTTTAAAAGCATATTTAAACAGGTTTATTTATCTCACGAAATAAAATTAAGAAAGCCTAATACTGCTATTTTTAAATATGTTTTGAAAGAAGCTAACTTGTTGCGTCATGAAACATTATTTATTGATGATACTTTAGAACATATTAATTCTGCAAAACAGTTAGGAATAAAAACACATCACTTAAATTTGCATGAAAATCAATCACTAATACAATTATTCAATGAATATTAACGGAAAGCATCACCATACCATTTGGGTAAACGAAAACAATGATAAATTAATTCAGGTTTTCGACCAACGTTATTTTCCACACAAAGTGGAGGTGTTTGATATATCTAATACTGATGAAGCTGCTTTTGCGATAAAGGAGATGGTAGTAAGAGGAGCTCCATTAATTGGAGTTACAGCAGCTTATGGAATGTATTTAGGTTGTTTAGAGGCAAAAACACAGGCGAATCCTGAGCAATATTTAAAACAAGTAGCAGAAAAATTAAATGCTACACGACCAACTGCAGTTAATTTAGCTTGGGCAGTTAACGAAATGCAATTAACGCTTAATGCGATTTCGGATGTTGATGATAAGATTGTTGCAGCTTTAAAAAGAGCTCATGAGATAAAGCAAGAAGACATTGACATTTGTTTTAATATTGGTCAGCATGGATTGAAATTGATTCAAGAAATTTCAAAAAAGAAACATGGAGAACGGGTAAATATTTTAACGCATTGTAATGCTGGTTGGTTAGCAACAATAGATTGGGGAACAGCTACTTCTCCAATTTATCAAGCTCAGCAAGCAGGTATAGACGTTCATGTTTGGGTTGATGAAACAAGACCAAGAAACCAAGGTGCGAATCTAACAGCTTTTGAGTTGAACCAGCAAGGAGTTCCCCACACGTTAATTAACGATAATACTGGAGGACATCTAATGCAACATGGGATGGTTGATTTGGTAATTGTGGGTACGGATAGAACTACTCGTAATGGTGATGTAGCTAATAAAATAGGAACTTATTTAAAAGCTTTAGCTGCACATGATAATAATGTGCCTTTTTATGTTGGATTGCCATCTTCTACTTTAGACTTTAATATGGTTGATGGAGTTAAAAACATCCCAATAGAAATGCGAGATGAAAATGAGGTTAAATACATACAAGGAAAAGTGGATGGAGAAATTAAATCCGTTTTAATTTGCCCAGAAACAACTCCAGCGGCTAATTATGGTTTTGATGTAACACCTGCTAAATATGTTACAGGCTTAATTACTGAGCGTGGTATCTGTGAAGCTTCAGAAAAAGGTATTCAACAATTATTTCCAGAAAAATTTTAAGATGAGCAATCAGGATAATTTTATAGATGAAGGTTATATTAAATATAACATTAACTGGATTAATGAGCCTTTAAAAGTAGCTGTTCCAAAACAATTAATGGAATGGAGAGATAAAATGCACGAACTGAAACAAATCGGGCATTATGCTGAAATTAATATTGGGTATGGAAATATAAGTGTTAAAACCAACGAAGGATTTCTAATTTCGGGGACACAAACGGGTAATGTTTATCCCATTAAACCAGAAGATTTTACTTTAGTTACTGATTATAATATCCAAGTGAATAGTGTTACTTGTAAAGGAGAAATTAAAGCTTCTTCAGAATCAATGACCCATGCGGCGGTTTATGAAGCAGACAAATCAATTAATGCAATTATTCATATTCATAATCCAAAATTATGGAGTTTATTGATGGATAAAGTACCCACTACAAAAAAGGAAGTTCCTTATGGTACACCAGAAATGGCAAATGAAATTTTCCGCTTATTTAAAGAAACAAAGGTCAAAGAAGAAAAAATAATCGTGATGGCTGGTCACGATGAAGGAATTATCTCTTTTGGCAAGGATTTAAACGAAGCAGGTAAAATATTACTTAATTTCTTGGCAAAGCTCAATTAGAACTCCATTCGAGCTTTTAGGATGGATAAAACAAACCAATTTATTATCAGCACCTTTTTTAGGTTCTTCATTTAAGATAATAAAACCTTCATTTCTTAATCTTTCCATTTCTGAATAAATATCTTCTACATCAAAAGCAACATGATGTATTCCTTCGCCTTTTTTTTCAATAAATTTAGCGATGGGACTATCTGGATTAGTTGCTTCTAGCAATTCAATTTTATTTTCACCTACTTTAAAAAATGAAGTAGATACACCTTCACTTTCTACCACTTCCATTTTATATGGTTGCTGATTAAAAAGTTTAGCATAGATGTCATTTGCTTTTTGGATATCTTTTACAGCAATGCCTAAGTGTTCAATCTTGTTCATAATAAATTTAGGTATAAAAAAAGTCCCGCTAAAACGGGACTTTAATTTGAATTAAAATTCAATATTATTTTTTAACAAAAGTATCAGTTTTGTTGTCGTAGTTTAAGTAGTAAATACCTTTTTTAAGGTTAGTTACATCAACTTTTTCTCCAAATCCTTTTTTAACAATGTTACCAAAGCTGTCATAAACTTCAAATAAAGTTTCACCAGTAAAGTTTACAAAGTCTTTCGCTTTAATTGGGCTAAAAGTAACTTCTCCAGTTGAAGAAATATATCTAGAAGCTTGAGAATATCTTGGTTTACTTGAATAATCTACTTGTTTCACTCTAAATTTATTCTCTCCCGAGTGAGGAGTAATTTTAAATTCGTACTTGTTATCTTCAGTAGAACCAATCCCATCAACTTCACCAACTTTAATCCATTTGTTCCATCTGTATTGCTCAATAATGTAAGCTAACTTTCCTGTTTCATTTTTGGTTATCCACGTAAAGCTTCCATCTTTAGAAACGTCCATAGATACAATTTCGAAAGTACTTTTTGGTTTTAATACCTCTGGATTTAAAACTTTAGGCTTACAATCATCTTTGTGTTTAATCTTAACAATAACTGGATCTCCAACTTTTAATTGAAAATTAGCAAAGTCAATTTCAAAGGCACTAGAGTTAACCTCGTCGGTTGTTACTTCACCGTTAATGGTTACTTCGAAAGTACAGAAACCAACGCCGCTTCCAGCAAATGGGTTTTGTACATAAAGGTTTTTACCTTGGTAATGTCCTTCTAAAACTATTACTCCAGCATTTACTTGAAATGCAAATAGAGTAACAAGTAGTATGGTTAAAATTCGTTTCATTGCTATAAAAATAACTATTATAGGTTTAGTTTAGTCTGCAATATTAAAGTTTTATTTAAAATATTAAAAATTTTTTTCAAGTTTTATCAGTAATAAAACTTAATTAGTCGATATTGTTAAATAATTAATAGTGCAATTAATTGGTTTAAAAGTAAAAAGATAAAAGCTTAAATCAAAATTATTTATAATCTTAATGTAAAAAAATTAATTTCGCTGTAAAATAATTTATTGATAAAATGAAGAGGATAAAAATTAGTGACTTGTTAACTTCGGCAAAAATTGGTGAAGAAGTATTAGTAAAAGGGTGGGTAAGAACGTTTAGAAGTAATCGTTTTATTGCCTTAAATGATGGGTCAACTATTAATAATATTCAAGCGGTTGTAGATTTTGAGAAAGAAGATGAAAGTCAATTAAAAAGAATAACAACTGGAGCTGCTATAGCTATCGTTGGGGAAGTAGTTGAATCTCAAGGAAAAGGTCAATCTATAGAGATTGTTGTAAAATCTTTTGAAGTAATTGGTGATGCTCATCCTGATGAA